>CAZZKT010000106.1:0-1750 GCA_964654625.1 uncultured bacterium | reverse complement strand
TCAAGAACTTCTCTTCCGCCGTAAAGTTCAAGAAGAGTCTCCGCTTTTTCCCTTTTTTCCCGGGAAACGCTTTCCCTTGCAAGGAATTCCTCTATTCCGGAAAAATCCTTGTGAAGCAAGAGATTTCTGAATGTTTCCCTGTCTTTAACTCCTATTTCCTCTATCGCACCTTCAACAAATTCCGAATGTCCGATGTCAATCTGAAAAGACTTGAGACCGAGGGTTTCAAAAATGTCAACCAGAACGGCCACCACTTCCGCATCAGCCTCCGATTCCGGAGCACCAATCAGTTCAAATCCGAACTGAAATATCTCCCTTTCCTCGTTCAGGTCTCTGTAAACCTTTCCGCAGTAGTAAAACCTCAACGGTGGAGATTCCCCTTTAAAGACGGAAGCAACAACCCTTGCAACTTGAGGAGTAAAGTCGGGTCTTACCGCAAGAAGTTTGCCGGTAGTCCTGTCAATGGTTTTAAACGAGAACTCCTCAAAGTCTTCGTCAACCAGTTTGAACGTTCCGAGGAATTCCATCAGGGAAAGTTCAAGGGGGCAGTATCCCCACTTTGAAACGACCTCTTCCATCGTAGAAATAACTTTCTTCAGTCTTTCCGCTTCTTCCGGAAGAAGAGTTTTAAAACCCTTCGGTATTTCCGTCATAATCAACTACCTTAAAGTTTCAGGTATTTGACGATTTCTTTCTCATCGGGGGGAAGAGTGACCGGTTTCACACCGTAGAGCATTGCAGTGTCGGGGTCTTTTAGTCCGTGTCCGGTCAAGGTGCAAACTACCGTTTCTCCGCCTTCAAAAATTCCTTCTTTCACGCACTTAATCAATCCGGCAACCGAAGCAGCAGAAGCGGGTTCGCAGAAGATTCCTTCCGTTCTCGCTATCAGCCTGTAAGCGTGCAGTATTTCCTCATCGCTGACCATGTCTATCCTTCCGTTGGACTCTTTCACAGCGTTGACTGCACCCTGCCAACTTGCGGGATTGCCTATTCTTATTGCGGTTGCTATCGTTTCCGGATTCTTTATCGGATAGCCCCTCACAATCGGCGCGGAACCTTCAGCCTGCCAGCCGAACATTTTCGGCTTACTTGAAACAATTCCCGCTTCGTAAAATTCCTTGTATCCCTTCCAGTAAGCGGTAATGTTTCCGGCGTTTCCGACGGGAATGAAGTGATACTCGGGGGCTCTTCTTCCGAGTTGCAAGCAGATTTCAAAAGGGGCAGTTTTCTGTCCTTCTATTCTGTGGGGATTTATGGAATTCACTATGGTTATCGGGTATTTCTTTCCTATTTCCCGAACAATTTCAAGGGCAACGTCAAAGTTTCCCTTTATCTGAACCACTTCCGCACCATACATAACAGCCTGCGAAAGTTTGCCGAGGGCTATTTTTCCTTCGGGAATCAAAACTACGGCCCTCAAACCGGCTTTTGCGGAATAAGCGGAAGCAGAAGCGGAGGTGTTTCCCGTTGAAGCACAAATAACCGCTTTCGCTCCTTCCTCAACCGCTTTTGAAACAGCAACGGTCATTCCCCTGTCTTTAAAAGAGCCGGTCGGGTTTGCCCCTTCAAACTTCAAGTAGAGTTCTCCGTTAAAACCTATGGTTTTGGCAAGGTTGTCGGCTCTTAAAAGGGGAGTGTTTCCCTCAAGAAGCGTAATCACCGGAGTTTTTTCGCTGACCGGCAGGAACTCTCTGAACTCTTCTATTACTCCTCTCCACACTTTCATTCCGATGCCTCCGAAAAGTTCTTC
>CAZZKT010000105.1:0-1851 GCA_964654625.1 uncultured bacterium | reverse complement strand
AAAAAATGCTGGACGATAAAAGACTCAAGAGAATGATTGCCATTCTTGATTCAATGACCCCGGAGGAAAGAAAAAATCACACAATCATAAATGCAAGTAGGAAAAGGAGAATTGCAAGGGGAAGCGGAACTTCCGTTAAGGACGTTGACAATTTACTGCGCCAGTTTGCTCAAATGCGAATGGCCGTAAAACAAATGAAAAAACTTCAGAAAAAACTTTCAAAAAAGGGAATCAACTTTCAAGACTTGTTCAAGTTTTAGAAATTCCTACACCGCCCCTTCTTTCGTCTCCCTTTGCCTTAAACCCTTCCGCCACGCTTTGAACTCCGCCGAAAAAGAGGTTCTTTTCCGGAAATTCAACCACTTTGTAGCGCTTTTTCAGTTCTTCAACACACTCCTTGTCAAACCCCGGTTCAAGGAAGACCGTTCCGTCTTCAAAGTGTAGCCTCGGAAGGGAAACCGCTTCTTCCAACGACCTTCCGAACACGTGGAAGTTTAAAATCACCTGCGAGACTGCACTTGCAATTCTGTTGCTTCCCGCACTGCCGAGGGCAAGTTTGAACTTTCCGCCCTTTAAGGTGATTGAGGGAGACATTAAAGACGGCAACCTTTTCCCCGGTGTCCAAGAGAAAAAGCCGTCAGGGTTTAAAATCTCTTCTCCCAACATGTTGTTTAGCATTATTCCGAATTCCTCTACCACTATGCCCGAATTCTCTCCGTTCGTTGTGGTAACGGAAACAACGTTGCCGTCAGAGTCCATCACGCAAAGGTGAGTCGTATTTCCGCTTTGTCTTTTAATAACGCTTAGTCCTGCTTTAAGAGATTCCACAAGAAACGCACAATACTCTTTACTTTCCCGCTCGGTTGTAAAAAACTTACTGCTTTCTTTCAGAATTTTTACTACCGCACTTCCTCCCACGGAAGGATATCCGGCGGTTAAAATGGAAAAGTCAAACACATTTTCCTCAACGGGCTTACCCACTTTTACTTCATACCTTTTAAAATCTTCCTCCGTTAAGATTCCGGAATACTTTTTTACGGTTTCAACAGCCTTTTTTGAAAATTCATTCCTGTAAAATTCCAAACCTTCCGAAGAAATCGCTTCAAGAAATTCCGCGTAATTTTCGTTTTTGTATGTCGGAGCAAGCATTTTTGAATAAAGTTTTTTAGATTCTTCGGTGAGAACAAAAATCGGTTCAAGCAGTTTTAAGAAAGAACGCTGTCTTTCGCTGATTTTGACTCCGCTTTTCAAAAGTTCAATAACGGGCTCAAGAACTACCTTTAAGGGAAGTTTTCCGTAAAGGGAATGAACTTTTAACAGTCCTTCAACAAATCCGGGAACTGCAACGGAACCTCCCCCGACAAAGAACGTTTGCTTTGCGGAACCAAAGTCAACAACTACCGGCAAAAAACCGTCCGTTTTTTCTTTTCTTAATGGAGTATTTACAAAAAAGTCAACAAAAATTGCTTCCCTTTCTTCAACGATTGCCGTTAGTAATCCTCCTCCGCCGGCACTTGTTAATGCCGGTTCACAAACCGTTGCAGTAAAACAACTTGCAACCGCTGAGTCAAACGCATTTCCCCCTTCCTTTAAGATTTCTTCTCCAACTTTTGCGGTAATTTCATCGCCACAAGCAAGAGCATACACCTTTTATTCCTCCCGCTGAAGTTGTTTTTTTCATCAGTAAAAGCATCATTCAAAGGACAAGAAAGTTTAACCACAGGAGGCACAATTACTTGAAGGAATTATAGCAAACTTACTGTTGAAACTTTGAACTCCAAAACCACATTCAAGAACTCATACGCTCAAAATTACCTTAAGAATACTTGCTGTTGAATAAGCGCCTCTACA
>CAZZKT010000104.1:0-2186 GCA_964654625.1 uncultured bacterium | reverse complement strand
CTTTCAAGAGCAGTGTTCAACTTGTGCTCTGTCTTTAATAGATTTACGTGCGTAAAGTCCGCCTGAAAGTTGTAATTAATTCTCAAAGCCATGACTGCCTCCCTCAAAAGGTTTTCTGTTCGTTTCTTATTATCGGGAGGCAGTGAAAAAAGTTTAACTCTACTAACCCAAAAGTTGCTTCATGGCATGCTGAATTTTTACCACTCCGTCCACACATTGCCTTACAATCTTCTCAAGAGATTCTTGCTTCACAAATTCTTTCTTCTTTTCCTCATCATCAATCAAACCGAGGTATCTTCCAACGGTTCTTATAAAATGTTCAAAAGGTGAATCTCCGAGAATAAGGCCGATAGCAATGTTTTTTTCCATAGAATCAAGCGATTCTTTTATTCCCGATTCCAATTCTTTGAAGCTTTTTGTTCGCAAATACTCGTTAAACTTGGCAAGAGCCTTCGGAAATTCTGTGGCAAACGATTTAAACTGTTTCTTCGCAAGTTTTGACGGTTTAATACCGAGTTCGGAAGACCTTTTAAAAAGACTTTTTATTTCTTTCTTCAAAAATTCCTTGTTTATTTCCTTTTCTTCAAAGGGAAAACCGTCTTCCATATGAAAAGGAGTTGTTCTTTGTATCTTTACCCCGTCAGAAAGGTTGTAAACCACTGCATCTTTAAACTTAGCCAACTGCTTTTCAAAAACCTTTTTTGAAATCCAAAAGTCAACAGGTGAAAAAACTCTACCGCCGAAATTCCCTTCCTGAACTATGAGATTCCTTCTTCCGAGCATACCCTCTCCGTAAGCATAACCCCTTGCATGAAGCACTTCCGGGTCCTTTGTTCCAAGGTCAACTCCAACCAATAAAAATTTTCTAAATCCCAAGTGATAAAGCACTTCCAAGGTGTAATTCAAAACGGTAGGAAAGTTAAACTCGTTAGGCAGAAACTTTCCCTCAAACATACCGAGTGGAGATTCAAAGCCGAAGAACAACCTATCATTGGGCTTAAACATTTTTACAAACTCGTTGTCAACTACAAACGCGCTTATCAAGCACGACTTTGAAGCATCTTCCTTTTTAATGTCTTTGAAAATCCTTTTTCCTATGTTGGGCATAGGGTCAAGAACCGTTACAAAGTCCGGAAAAATTTGATTGAATACCAAAGGTCTTAACGCACTTCCGAGACAAACGATAACCATTTTATCTTGAAACCTTTTTAGAAAGCCATAACTCTTATTCAAAGAAGGCCCTGTTCCGACAATACAAACAACTTCCTCTCTTCCTTTTCCCTTTTTGTTCAAAACAAGAGGATTCAAAGACAAGTTCCGAGCGGTATGCCTGAAGGAAGAAGATATGTTTTCAAACGGCCTAACGGTTAACCTTTCGTTAAAACAATCCTTCATAATCTCTTTGAACTTTTCTATTTTGACATCAGAATACGACATGAAGTAAGAAGCAAACACACTGGTGAGAAAATTAGCACCAAACTTTGCTTCGAACTCTTCTTCGTTTGATATAAAAGAAATGGTTAATCCCGGTTTTAAAATTTTTTGAAGGTCAACGAGCGATAAAAACAAGAATAAGAATTCCGGTCTTGGTTCAACGATGAAGACTTTCCTCAAATTTTTGAGTTCTTCAACGAGTTTTGGAATATGAAAAAACGGAAGTGTTCCAAAAACCACAAGAAAATCGGTTTTTTTGAAGAAGTCTTCTCTATTCAGTCCTTTGGCAATTTCTAAAAACTTCTTCTTAAGCGTTTCATAATACTGCCTAAAATCTTCTGTTTCCATACCCCACGGTGGATTGATTAACGCAAAGTCATTAAAACTTGCCTTCTTTTCCGCCTCTTTTTTAATGTTTTGCAAAACTTGACCGCCGACTATTAAGTCAAAATCTCCATTACTTTTTTCAACAACTCTCACATTTGCAGTTATTGCTTCCAAATTTGAAGCAAGATACCTTACTAAACCCGGTGCTTTGTCTTTCAAAAAGTTCAAGTTCTTTATCAAAAGCCCTTTCTTCAAGTTAGCACCCTCCTTTTATTTCAAACTTTCTTCACAACTGAAATCTATTTCAACTACTTCAACAAAGAAACCAGGTTTTTTACAAGGTTCCACTTTTGCTTTCTGTCCAATGTCTTTTCTATCTCTCAATTCCTGCCCATGAGCAGAAGTTCAAAACCTTTTTCATAAAT
>CAZZKT010000103.1:0-2211 GCA_964654625.1 uncultured bacterium | reverse complement strand
TGAAGTTTCTTCTAAAAAGTGCCGGAACTGTTTCTTTTTCCATACTCTTCAGCAGAATAACGGGATTATTCAGGGACGTTGTAGTTGCTTCAACGTTCGGAGCGAGTCCTTTAACGGACGCTTTCTTCGTTGCCTTTAGAATCCCGAACCTTTTGAGAAGGATTTTTGCGGAAGGGGCTTTTAGTTCAGCGTTCACTCCATCTTTTTCAAGACTTGTTGAAAAAGACTTCCAAAAAGCAAAAGTTCTTGCAGAAGGAGTTTTGTTCCTACTCATCGTTGCCCTCGGGTTGGTGCTTCTTTTCGGAGAACTGCTTGCCGGTTGGATAATAAAACTGACTGCCCCCGGTTTTTCAGAAGGTCAAAGACTTCTTGCAACTTCCCTGTTGAGGGAAATGTTTCCTTACATAGTTCTGGTCAGCCTCGTTGCATTTTGCGGTGCAATTTTGAACAGTTTTAAACACTTTTTTGCTCCGTCGTTTTCAACGGTTTTGTTCAACGTTTCAATAATAATCTCCGTCGTTTTGCTCTCCAAAAAACTTTCCGTCCACTCAATTGCGCTGGGAGTCATCGCGGGAGGAATTTTGCAGTTAATCCTGCAGATTCCTTTCCTCTTAAAGAAAAAGTTCTTCCCGAAGCCGAAGTTGTTTTTCACCGAAGAGACATACACGGTTCTTAAAAACATAGTTCCGGGCATTTTCGGATTTGGAGTCAGGCAAGTTTCAATGTTGATAGACACTTTCCTCGCTTCTTTTCTTACCGTTCCTGCGGTTTCTTACCTTTACTACGCCAACAGGCTCGTTCAACTGCCCCTCGGAATGTTCGCAATAGCAATTTCTCAAGTGATTTTACCCTCCCTCTCAAAGCTAAAACCGAGGAGTTCCCTTTTTGTCGGTCAGTTGCTTGACGGTTTGGAACTGTGCTTTGCGGTTGTTGTGCCGTCCGTTGTCGGTTTGCTCGTTCTCGGAACGCCAATCGTTGACATGATTTATGCTCACGGAACGTTCTCGGAACAAAGCACGATTGCCACCGGAAAAGTTTTGTTTGCTTACGCTTTGGGACTTGCATTTTTTTCGGTAGAAAAAATACTCACAAACGCTTCTTTCTCCGCAGGAGATTACTCAACCCCGGTAAAGATTTCATCCTACACCCTCATTTTTAACTTCTTTGCATCCGGCTTTTTGTGCTTCGTTTTGAACCTGAGCGCTTCGGGACTCGCCCTCGGAACGAGTTTAACCTCTGCCGTTAACAGTTTTTTCCTTTTAAAAAACGTTGAAAGAATTACCGGCTTTCACCTCAAGTGGAAAGTGTTGAAAAGATTCGTAAAGTATGCTACCCTTTCGTTGAGTATGTTGCCCTTTGCAATTGCAGGAAAAAAACTCTACCCTTACGGCGGAAATACCGCTTTTGAAGTTTTGATAATTTTGGGGACCGTGCTTGTGTGTGCTTGCGTTTATTTTGCGGTTCTTTTTGCTACCGGAAACTTGAGGAGGCTTTTAAAAGGTGAAGCCGATTCTGTTTAAACTCGGACCCATTACCGTTTACACCTACGGAGTCTTTTCCGCGCTTGCAATTCTATTGTCTGTTTACTTGTTTTTGAACCTCTGTGAAAGAAGGGGAATTAACAGGAAATTATCCTCCGACATTGCCTTTTGGAGCATACTGGCTGGGATACTGGGAGCAAGAATATTCTTTTTTCTTTACAATCCCCAGTTTCTTCGTGACCCTTTTGAACTTTTGAGGATTTGGAAGGGGGGACTCGTCTGGTATGGAGGTGTCTTGTTCGGGGGAATCACCGCTTTATTTTTAGCCAAGAAGAACAAAATTCCCGTTTCGGACCTTGCGGATGCCTGCGGAGTTTCCCTTGCGGTAGGACTCGGAATAGGAAGAATAGGATGCACAATGGCCGGTTGCTGTTATGGAACCGAATGTCATCTTCCGATAGCCATTGTTTTCAAAGACCCTATGAGTTCCGCCCCCATCGGAGTTCCTCTCTGGCCCACGCAGATTATTTCTTCAATTGCAAATTTCCTCATAGGACTCGTTCTATTTTTAAGGTTTGACAAGGAAAAACCCGGAAACGTATTCCTGCTTTACCTTCTTATGTATGGGACGTTCAGGTTTTTAATTGAATTCATAAGGGCAACTCCGAAAATTGTTTTTGGAATGTTCAGTGTAAATCAGGTTGGGAGTATAATAATTGCACTTATAGGT
>CAZZKT010000102.1:0-2337 GCA_964654625.1 uncultured bacterium | reverse complement strand
GAAAATGCTTCAAGGCTTAAAGCATTTTTAAAAGGTGCGGAAAAGTTTTCTCTGGAAACTCTAAAGCCGAAAGAGGTTTCTTTCAACATTCTTTCCTTTGTTCACAGCGAGAACTACATCTTTGAAGTAAAAACTGCCAGTGAAGAAGGCAGAACGGAATTTTTAGACCCGGACACTTACATAACTCCTTTTACATACGAGTGTGCCATCAGGGCATGCGGTGCTTTGGAACTTGCGGTTGAACTTGTTAAAGAGAAAGAAGCAGAAGCCGTGTTCTGTGCTGTGAGACCTCCGGGACACCACGCAGAAAGAGACAGAGCAATGGGTTTTTGTATTTTCAACAACGTAGCAATAGGGGCTGTAAAGGCAAAACTTGAAGGTTATGAGAGGGTTCTTATCGTTGACTTTGATGCCCATCACGGAAACGGCACTCAAAGTTTTGCAAGAAGGAATACGTGGGTTTACTACTTTTCAACCCACCAGTATCCTTTTTATCCCGGAACCGGAGGAAGGGAGGAAAACACTTCCAACATTTTCAACGTTCCTTTGGAATCTGGAAGCGGAGACGAGACTTTTGCTTACGTTTATGAAAATACTTTAAAAGAATTTGCAAGAAAGACAGAACCGCACATCATATTCGTGTCTGCCGGCTATGACATTCACAAAAATGACCCCCTGACGGGGCTAAATGTCAGCACCGAAGGCGTTAAAAGGATAATAAAAAGCATAAAGGAAGTTTCTCTTGAAGCGGAAGTTCCTGTAATCTTTTCTCTTGAAGGTGGCTACAACCTTAAGGCTCTTGAAGAGTGCGCTTGTGTGACTTTTAGCGTTCTTCTTGAGTGAAAATCTTGTGGAAAGTAAGACCTGCAAGGAAGATTGCTATTGAGGAAAGGGTAATTCCGGCACCGGTTGGGATGTCAAAGGAAAATGAAATCAAAACACCCAGAACAGAACTCAACATTCCGGTTGCTACAGAAGCTACAACAAAAGACTTGTATCCCTTGGTTATCTTTAAAGCAGTGGCAGGAGGAACTACAAGAAGCGAGAAAACGAGAACCGCTCCGACCGTTTTGATAGATGTGGTAATTGCCAAGGACACAAGCAGAAACAGGAAAAACGTTATTTTGCCCGCATCAATTCCGGAAGCAAGGGCTATTTCTTCGCTGAAGGAAATCAAGAAAATTTCTTTCCAAAAAGCGGAGAAGAAGGCAAGGGATATAAGGGCAGTTATCACGAGAAAAACAAGTTCTCCGCTTTCGGCAGTAAGGGGACTGCCGAAAAGGAAAGACAAAACCTTTGAGCCGTAGTTTCCGGAAATGCTGAGGATTGCCACTGCCAGTCCCATGCTTCCGGCAAAAAGGATTCCGATGGCAACGTCGTGGTGAATGTTGTATCTTCTTTCAAGATACCACACCGTAACCGAAGCAACTAAGGAAAAAGCAAACGCACCGAGGAGAGGAGGTAGATTAAACATTAAGCTGAGGGCAACGCCTGCAAAAGCAACGTGGGAGATTCCCGCTCCTATGAAGGTCATTTTCCTTAGAACTATGAACGTTCCGACGAGGGAACAAACGATTCCGGCAGTTAGCGTTGAAATAAGGGTTTTTACTCCGAACGAGTAAGAAAGATAAACGAACGGGTTAGTCATTTCTGTTTTTAATCTTCTGGAAGTATTCTTGTGCCTTTTTGTGTTTTACGAGATTTCCGGTTTTGTAGTAAATCGCATATTCCGCTATGTTCGTTGCGTGGTCTCCCACTCTTTCAAGGGACTTTACAACGAGAATCAATCTTGAAATGATTTCGCTGATTTCCGGTTTTTCTTTTCCTATTTCCACGAGTTCTTCAAACAACCTTTTGTAAAGTTCATCAACGATATCGTCCTTTTCTATTACTTCCCTTGCGAGTTCCGGGTCTCCTCTGAGCAAAGCCATTACCGAAGACTTCAACATTTCGCTGACGACCTGAAGCATTCTCGGAAGGTCAACGTATGGTTTCGGGGGAGGATGTTCCGCAAGGTGAATTGCGGTTTCGCATATGTCCCTTGCAAGGTCTCCGACCCTTTCCAGGTCAACGATGCTTTTGAGTATTGAAACCACGAGTCTCAAGTCTCCCGCTTCAGGGGAGTAAAGGGCAAGAATCCTGACGCACTTTTCTTCAATTTCTATTTCTTTAATGTCTATGAGCCTGTCAAAGTGATAGGTGGAGTCCGCCTTTTTCTTGTCTCTTTCCATCAATGAAACCATTGCGTCCGTGATGATTTTCTTTGCCATATCCGCCATTTCAATGAAGTCCCTTTTAAGTTCGTCAAGTTCTTCCAAATACTTTTCAAACACCTTT
>CAZZKT010000101.1:0-2498 GCA_964654625.1 uncultured bacterium | reverse complement strand
AACTTTGAGTGAAACGGAGCGGAAACCGACAAGCGAACCACCCTTTTTGCTCCGGCACTCTTTAATATCTCTTCTGCTTCTTCAAGAGGTTTTATCTCTCCGGAAATCACAAGTTGTTCCGGAGAGTTGTAATTTGCAATTATTACGTATCCCGACTTAACCTGCTCCAAACACTTCTTTACCGTTTCCTCGTCAAGTCCGATGACCGCAGACATTCCTCCCTTTCCGGGAGGAATTGCGGACTCCATAAATTCTCCTCTCTTTCTTACAAGGAAACCTCCGTCCATAACGGACACGCACCCTGCACAACAGACCGCAGAAAATTCTCCGAGTGAATGCCCTGCAACGACAAAAGGCTTTATTCCTCCCTCTTTTTCAAGAACCTTCAATACAGCCATGCTGACCGCAAATATGGCGGGTTGTGCGTTGCTCGTTAGTTTCAGAGTTTCCTCATCTTCTTCAAAACAAATTTTTGCAACGTCAACTTTTGCCCCTTCAGAAACTTCTTCAAAAACCTCTCTTGCAACTTGAAAACTTTCATAGATTTCCCTTCCCATACCTTTGTATTGGGAACCTTGCCCCGGAAATACGAACGCTACCTTCTTCAAATTACCACCTCCTTGTGGCGTGCTGCGTGGCATTGAATATTAACCGCAACCGGTAAAGTTGCCATATGGCACGGATGCCATTCAATTTTAACATCAAGGGCAGTTATCCTTCCTCCGAAACCGGAAGGACCTATACCGAGTTTGTTTATTTCTTGCAAGAGTTCTTCCTCAAGTTTTGCGTATCTCGGGTCGGGATTTCTGTCTCCGAGAGGTCTTAAAAGAGCCTTCTTGGCAAGCAGAGCGGACAATTCAAAGTTTCCACCGATTCCAACACCCACGATAATCGGAGGACAGGGATTGGCCCCCGCAATACTTACGGTTTCTATCACGAATTTCTTTACCCCTTCAATTCCGTCTGCAGGTTTGAGCATTTTCAATCTGCTCATGTTTTCACTGCCACCGCCTTTTGGAGCAACAATGATTTTTACTTTGTCCCCTTCAACAATTTTGTAGTGAATTACCGCCGGAGTGTTCGTTCCCGTGTTTTTCCTGTCAAAAAGCGGGTCCGAAACGACGGACTTTCTTAAGTACCCTTCAGTATAACCTTCCGCAACTCCTTCGTTTATTGCTTTTTCAATGCTTCCTCCCACCAGTTTAACTTCCTGACCGATTTCAACGAACACCACCGTCATTCCGGTGTCTTGACAATAGGGAACTTTTTCGTTCTTTGCTATCTCGGAATTTTCAATCAGTATGTCAAGAACTTTTTTACCGGTTTCTGACTCTTCAAGAAGTTTTGCACTTTTGAACCCGTTTAAAACATCTTCGGGTATTTCATAGTTTGCTTCCATACAAAGTTTTTTTACCGCTTCCTTTATTTCTCTTACATCAAGTTCCCTCACAGCCACCTCCTAAAGCGGTAGTTTTTCCACCAATCTTCTTACAGATTCAACGGACTTTTCCCAGAGTTTCCATTCTTCTTCGTCAAGTTCAAGTTTTACGACCTTCTCAACGCCGTTTTTGCCCAAAACTACCGGAACTCCAACACAAAGTCCGCTCGCTTTGTAATATTCTCCGATTTCTCCGTCAAGATAAACGCTCGCAGAAAGAATTTTCCTCTTGTTCCAAAGGATTGAAATGACCATCTCAAGTATTGAAGCTGCGGGAGCATAAAAGGCACTTCCCGTCTTCAAAAGTTGAACGATTTCACCCCCTCCGAATCTCGTCCTTTCAATTATTTGGTTCAGTTCCTCTTCGCTTAAGAATTTGGTCACGGGCATACCGCTTATCGTTGTGTATCTTTTGAGGGGAACCATGTCGTCTCCGTGTCCTCCTATTACGAAAGCCCTTATGTTTTCAACCGATATTTTCGTTTTTTCGGAGATAAAGTAAGCAAACCTTGCAGAGTCCAAAACTCCGGCCATTCCCATAACCCTTTCTTTCGGAAAACCGGTAACCTTGAGTGCAGTGTATGTCATGGCATCAAGAGGGTTGGTAACCACTATAACGAACGCATTGGGAGAGTATTTCTTTATTTCTTCCGAAACGGACTTAACCACTTCAAAATTTTTGAACAAAAGGTCATCCCTGCTCATTCCGGGTTTCCTTGGAAAGCCCGCAGTGATGACTACAACGTCCGAATCTTTTGTTAAGGAGTAGTCTTTAGTTCCTACCACGTGAGCGTTAAATCCGAGTATCGGAGATGCTTCCATAATGTCAAGGGCTTTACCCTTTGCAATGCCCTCGTCAATGTCAACGAGGGTAATGTCCGCTGTTTCTCTGCGTGCAAGAAGTAAAGCCAAAGTTGCTCCGATGTTTCCTGCACCGACGATGGTTATTTTCTTCCTTTTCTTTTCCATCTTCCCTCCTTGCGAAAGAGTTTAAAGATGTAAAAGAATTTTAACATATTGATGCTGACGAATGATGCGAAAGCAAGAAGCTTGTTAAGAG
>CAZZKT010000100.1:0-2520 GCA_964654625.1 uncultured bacterium | reverse complement strand
AAAGTTTTGCAAGTTCGCTGAAAAACTTTATGAATTACGTTCCTTACGTGCTGATTCAACTCGTTGAAGCGGGAGAAACTTCCGGAGAACTTCCCGAACTCCTTTCAAAGTGTGCAAGATTCTTGGAAGAAGAAATCGCTACAAGAACAAGCAAGATAAACTCTCTAATGGAACCCGTTGTTTTGCTTGTGGTCGGCGGAGTCGTCGGCTTTATCGTTTATTCCCTTCTTCTTCCGATAATAACGATGAGCATAATCGTTCACAGATGACGAAAGATGCTTCCCACAATGATTCTGTAAATACCAAAAGGAACGAGAGAGTGGGTCTTTAAAAAGGTCAGAAGAAACTTTATGGAAACAAAGGCAAAAATCATGGAAGTCAAAAAGCCGACGAGTATTAAACCGACTTCGCTAATTTCAAATCCCTTCGCTGCTTCGTAAACTGTAGCAGAAAACATTGTAGGAACCGCAAGAAGGAAGGAAAATTCTGTTGCGGTTATTCTGTCCATTCCGAGTAGCATACCGCCGATAATCGTTGCTCCAGAACGGGAAGTTCCGGGAATCAGCGCAAAAGACTGAAAAACTCCAACGAAAAAAGCCTGAATGTATGAAACATTTTCAACGGAACGGGTTTTTGCCCTGTCGGAAACCTTCAATAATTCTACCGCTATGAACACTATTCCCCACGCTATTAGCATCGTTGAAGTGATTTTGGCATTAAAAGAGGACTTGAAAAAGTCGTGAAAGAGTAATCCTATGACTCCGGTTGGAACAAAAGCAACTATTAACTTTTTCCATAATTTCAGGTTTTTCATCAGTTTTTCCCGATAAACAAAAACAACTGCCAGAATTGCTCCCAATTGGATTATTATTTCAAAACTTTTTTGAAAAGGAGTTTGAGGAATTCCGAGAAGATACGCAGATAAAATCAAATGTCCCGTTGAAGAAACGGGAATGAACTCTGTCAATCCTTCAACTATTCCGAGAACAAATGCCTGAAAAACGTTCATTTCAGACCTCCAAAAGCATCATAACCCCTTGGTTTGACTTCTTTACCGTCAAGGAATATTCCCTTTCCTTCTTTAACTTCTCCGATGGTTTTAACTCCGAGGTTTTCAACAGAAGTTTTTAAACTCTCGGGATACGTTAACAGGAGAGAGTAGTCTTCTCCCCCGACAAGAGCGTATTCCAACGCAAGTTCTTTCTTTCCGCAGTATTCAACAAGTTCCTCGCAAAGAGGAATTTTGGAAGAATCAACGCTGATTGCCACCTTTGAGGATTTTGAAAGAAGATACAAACTCACCAACAGTCCGTCACTTATGTCCATACAGCACCTGACCCCGAGTTCGGAAAGTTCCCTTCCGATTTTTAATTCTACTGGTGGAAGCAAAAAAGATTCTAAAAGAGACGGAAATTTTACTTCCTTTTTCAAAAGTTGTTCAAGCCCTGCCTTACTCTCTCCGAGTTTGCCGTAAACCCCGACATAATCTCCGACTTTTGCGTAGTTTCTGAGCATAAGTTTTTTAGCAGTTCCCATGAGAGTGAGGGAAAAGAAGTCTTTTTCGGAAGAAACCGTGTCTCCTCCTATTATACTTATTCCGAATTTTTTGCATTCTTCTGAAATTCCGGAGAAAAACGCTTCAAGTTTTTGTGAAACGGAATTTTCGTTTTTAACTCCGACGTTTAAAATTCCGTATTTGGGAATTCCTCCCGTTGATACGATATCACTCACGTTAACAAGAACCAATTTTCTGCCAAGGAAGTAAAAAAGTTCCGGAACAATTTCTGTCCAACTTTCCAAAAAGTGCGTTCCTTCAACCAAAGAGTCCGCAGTTACGAGGAAAAAGTCTTCTCTTATCCTTAAAACCGCGCAATCGTCTATTCCCGCAGGAACGATTACCTCCGGAGCGGGAGAAGGAAGAAGAGAAATAAGGGAATCTACCAGTTCAAACTCATTCAAGTTTTCTGACCTCTAAAACTTCCACATACGGCACGTTGTTTTTCCGTTTGAGAATTCCTTTGAAAATAAATCTTTTGCCGCTGTCAAGAATAGGGTCAAGGTTTCCCGTTCCTTTAAGGTAAATACAGCCGAACTTTTTCGTTTCTACGCAGGCATCCGAACGGGTTATTCCCGGATGAACGCAAGTTTTGGGACACTTCCATCCGAGATATTTTCCCTCAAAAACGACTTCCCTTGAGCATGCAGAAAACATTAAACTAATCGCTGTAATAACTATCAAGCATCTCATCCCACGAAGACACCACCGCAAACGGATTGTAATAGTCGCTTGCGCCAAAACAACTTGTAGGAGTTTCCGAAGAATAACAACTAAAATCGCTCAACCTGTTCTGAGGAAAGTAAACTGATATTCCCCCGATACCGGTTAAGTTGGTTTTCAGGTAAACGCTCGTGGAGTTAAGAATCGCTTCTTCAAGTTCTTGACCTTCTTGCAAAGACAACCTGCTCGCAAAGTCTTTTAGGTCAATGAGTGCTCCGTCGGTGTTTGGAATTTCAAAAGAA
>CAZZKT010000099.1:0-2549 GCA_964654625.1 uncultured bacterium | reverse complement strand
GAAACCGTAGAAAAAGAGGTCATTCGTTATCCTTCCGTCAGAGGAAAGAAAGAACTCAGAGAGGTGATTTCAAACTGGTTAAAGAAGAGGTTCGGAGTTTCCCTTGACCCAGAGACTCAAATTATCCCGACTTCCGGTTCTAAGGAAGCGATTTTCCACTTTCCGCTTGTGTTTTTAAAGGAAAAGAAAAGGGTGATTTACGGAACTCCCGGCTACCCGGTTTACGAAAGGGGAACGATTTACGCCGGAGGAATTCCAACTCCGGTGGTTTTAAGGGAAGAAGAAAACTTCCTTTTGAGACTTGACAAACTTCCCAAAGGACTCCTTGAGGAAACGAAAATCGTGTGGATTAACTATCCTCACAATCCTACCGGAGCAACCGCTTCCCTTTCTTATCTTGAAGAAACTTATCACATTTGTAGGGAATACGAAATTATACTCTGTTCGGATGAATGCTATTCGGAAATCTACTACGAAAAACCACAGCCGAGCATTCTTCAGGTCGGAATAAAAGGAGTGGTTGCCTTTCATTCCCTTTCAAAGCGAAGCGGAATGACCGGATATCGTTCCGGATTTGTTGCAGGTGATTCGGAAATCGTGCTGACCTACGCAAGAGAACGGGCTAACTTCGGGGTTGCTTCTCCGGAGTTCGTTCAAGCATGCGCAATAAAGGCTTGGAGCGATGAAAATCACGTTGAGGAAAGAAGAAGGTCATACAGAGAAAAAGCAAAGTTGTTTTTAGACCTTTTCGCGTCTCTGGGATTGAAGTTCAGAAAACCGGAAGGAACTTTTTACCTTTGGGTAAAAGTGCCGGAAGGACTTACGGACATTTCCTATGCGGAACTGCTCCTTGAGAAAGGAATCATTGTCTCTCCCGGCAGTTTCTTCGGAAAAGGAGGAGAAAACTTTATAAGGGTTGCCCTTGTTCCGTCTTTAAAGGATTGTGAAGAAGCGGTTAAAATATGGAGGAAGGCACATGCTGAGATTGAGAAAAAGTAAAAACTTTCTCGGAGAGGTGAATCTTACTCCCATCCTTGACCTCTCGTTGATACTCGTTATTTTTCTTGCGGTTACAACGGAGTTCGTATCCGGAGGAAGAATCAAGGTCAGCGTTCCGGAAGGGGGAGAAACCGTCGGAAAGGTTGTCGGCGAAAAAATCGTCATTGATAAAGCGGGAAGGGTATTTTTCAACGGCGAAAGGGTTGAAAATCCCGGCGAACTGTTGGACTTAATTGAACCTTCAAAGCCGGTTCTCGTAAAAGCGGACAAAGAAACTCCGTATCAGTTCGTATTTACAGTTTTGGACATTTTGAGGCAGGCTAATGTTGAAAGAGTGGTTCTCGTTGGAACTGGAAAGAGACTTTTGCAGGATAATAACAAGAAGTGAAGAAGAAACGAAAAAACTCGGAGAAAAAATCGCAAAAGTTCTTCCGTCCAAGACCGTAATTCTTTTAAACGGAGAAATCGGTTGCGGAAAGACCGTTTTTGTCAAGGGGCTTGCAAGGGCTTTTGGCATCCCGGAAGAAGAGATAACCTCTCCGACTTTTACCATCGTTCACGAATACGAAAACCTTGCCCACGTTGACCTTTACAGGATAGAAGACCCGGAAGAAGTTGGTTTTTCGGAGGTTTTGAGTCAGTATCCGGTCGTTGTGGTAGAATGGGGAGAAAAGGCGAAAGACTATGTTAAAAACTTTTTCGTCGTTGAAGTAAAATGCTCCGTTGCGGGAGACAAAAGGGTTTTTGAAATAAAGCCGAAGGAAGTTTGTGAAAAACTTTTAGAGGACAAAGAATGCTCGGAAAAATAGACTGGGCTGTTGTGTGCGGTTCCGGGATTAAGTTTCAAGGAAGAGAGGTTTTTTCGGTTAAGTATTCCGAAATTCCGGGCTTTCCCGAACCTTCGGTTTCGGGACATTCCGGAGTTTTAAAGGTTTTCAAAGTGGGTTGGAAAAAATTGCTGGTATTTGAGGGAAGGCTTCATTATTATGAAGGAAGAACGGACGAAGAAATGAGAGCAATTCCCTTTCTTGCCAAAAAGTTGGGAGTAAAAAGAATGATACTTACCTGTGCAAGCGGACTCATATCCCGGTCGGGAAAGGTCGGAGAAATAGGAATTGTTAAAGACCACATAAACCTTATGGGAAGAAATCCGTTGGTCGGTCTCGTAAAGCATTTTCATGACAAAGTTTTTATTGACGGAAAGGACATCTATGATAAAGAACTGTTTGAAAAGGCAATAAAAACCGCAAAAACCCTCGGAATAACGCTTAAACCCGTTGTTCTTGCCGGCGTTTTGGGACCGAACTACGAAACGAACGCAGAACTTGACTTCTTAGAAAAGGCAGGAGCGGACTGCGTTTCCATGTCAACGATTCCGGAAGCGTTAATTTCAAGGTTCTTTGGAATGAAAGTTCTTGCCTTTACGATTTTCACGAACGACGCAAGGAAAAGTTCTGCACACAAAGAAGTTTTGAAAGTTTCAAGGAAAAGTTCCGAAAAACTTTGGAAAATAATAAAGAAAATCGTTCTTACCTATCGGTAAGTTTGTA
>CAZZKT010000098.1:0-2639 GCA_964654625.1 uncultured bacterium | reverse complement strand
ATGCTTCGCTGAAAGAGAAAAAACTGTTAAAATTGTCAAAAATTACCAGTATGGAGGAAACGGGTTGAAAAAGGAAAAACTCTACATATTTGATACCACTTTAAGGGACGGAGAACAAACACCGGGAGTTAACCTAACCGTAGAAGAAAAACTCCAAATAGCAAAACAACTTGAAAAACTCGGAGTGGACATAATAGAGGCAGGATTTGCAATCAGTTCGCCGGCAGACTTTATGGCCATAAAGCAAATTGCGAAGGAAGTTAAAAATTCTGTTGTTTGTTCCCTTGCAAGAGCAGTTGAAGAGGACATTAAAACCGCATGGGAGGCTTTAAAAGAAGGAAACAAAGTGAGAATTCACACCTTCATAGCAACTTCCGACATTCACCTCAAATACAAGTTAAAAATGTCCCGTTCAGAAGCGTTGAAAAGAGCAATTCAGTCTGTAAGGCTAATAAAGGAAATCAGCGAAGGAAAAGCAGAAGTTGAATTTTCCGCAGAAGATGCAAGCAGAACCGACCTTTCGTTCCTCTGCGAAGTTATTGAAGCAGTCATTGAAGAAGGAGCAAACGTTGTCAACATTCCTGACACGGTAGGTTACGCAATCCCCGAAGAATGGCACGAAAAGATTGCCCTAATCATTGAAAGAGTCAAAAATATCAACAAAGCCATACTCAGCGTTCATTGTCACAACGATTTGGGTCTTGCAGTTGCAAACTCTCTCACCGCAGTTAAAGCGGGAGCAAGACAGGTGGAATGCACCGTAAACGGCATAGGAGAAAGGGCTGGAAACGCAAGTCTTGAAGAGATAGTAATGGCAATAAAAGTCAGGAAAGACCAGTTCCCGGTTTATACGGACATAGACACTACGCAAATATACAAAACTTCCCAGTTGGTCAGCAGACTTACGGGCATAATGATTTCAAAAACAAAACCGATTGTCGGAGACAACGCATTCGCTCACGAGTCCGGAATCCATCAACACGGAGTTCTTGAATGTAGAGAAACATACGAAATTATGAAACCGGAAGACATAGGGTTAAAAGAATCCAAAATCGTTCTGGGCAAACATTCTGGAAGACACGCTTTCAGGAAAAAACTTGAGGAAATGGGCATTCATTTAAGCGAAGAAGAACTTGAAACCGCCTTCAAGAAGTTCAAAGAACTCGCTTCTCGCAAAAAAGACATTTACGACGCTGACCTTGAAACAATCATTGAAGAACTCAAAGGAAAACAGGAAATACTCTACGAACTCGTTTACAATCAAGCGGTCAGCGGAAAGGGAATTATTCCTTCCGCCACAGTTAAGATTAAAACTCCGGAAGGAGAAAGGTTGGGACTTGCGGTTGGAAACGGACCCGTTGACGCAACCTACAAAGCCATAAAAAACGCTTTAAATATCGGAGACGAACTGCTTTTAAAAGACTTTAAAATCAGAGCGTTGACTGCCGGAACCGACGCTCTTGCAGAAGTTTTTGTAACCGTTGAGGAAAACGGCATCAGAGTCAGCGGAAGGGGAGTGGACTCGGACATAGTCAGGGCTTCCGCTCTTGCTTTCCTTTCAGCCATTAACAGACTTCATCGCAGAAAGAACATCTCTTCTTAACTGTTCTTTCAGGTCTTCAAGGGAAGAAAACTTCTTTTCCTCCCTCAAAAACTTCAAAAACTCAACGGCTACCTCCTCTCCCTCTTTAACTTCCACATTCTTTCCGGGAACGTGCACTTCCAAGAGAAACTTGTTCCTGCTTACCGTCGGAGCAGTCCCGTAGTTTGCAACCCCTTCAAAAACATCTCCCCTAACCTGCATTTTCACAACATAAACTCCTCTTTTAATCCACAACTTCTTTCCCGTTTCAACATTCACCGTCGGAAAACCCAACTTTTTGCCGAGTCCCTTTCCTCTTACGACTTTCCCCAAAACGAAGTAATTAAAACCCAAAAGTTCGTTAGCCTTTTCAATCTTGCCCTCTTGAAGAAGCAACTTTATCCGGTTCGTGCTTATTCTTTCGCCGTTTTCTTCTACCATTTTGACGACTTCTACGGATATTCCGACCTTTCTTCCAAGGTCAACGGCAGTTTTAACATCACCTTTTCTGTCTTTTCCGAACCTCCAATCCTCACCGACGAACAACTTTTCACAACCGTTTTTCTTCAAAAAAACAAAAAAATCCTCGGGAGTTAAAGACCTAACGGAATCAAAATCAAGAAAAAGGATTTTAAAGCCGAACCTCTGAGCAATAACTTCCCTTTCTTTTTCAGAAAAAATCGGGTCAGGGAATCGCCTTATGGAAAAAACAAGAACTTCTTTGCATTCTTCCTTGGCTTTTTTTAACAGTTCTTGATGGCCTTTGTGAAAACTTTCAAACTTTCCGACAAGACAACACCTTTTAAACACTTTTACCGTGCCTTTTTGCTCTCAAAAAGAGAAATCAGTTCTTTTAAGTTCTTCATTTTGGCTATGTCATAAGGGGTAATGCCCGCAGAGTTTTTCGCAAACGGGTCAGCCCCGAGTTTAACGAGCATCGTTGCGGTTCTGACATAACCTTTCCAAACCGCAATGTGCAAGGGAGTGTTGCCGTTTTTTGACCTTGCGTTGGGAGACACGCTTTCGCTTTTTGCAATTTTTAAAAGTTCTTGAAGTT
>CAZZKT010000097.1:0-2717 GCA_964654625.1 uncultured bacterium | reverse complement strand
ACCTAAAAGTCCGTCCACTTCATTGAAATTGCGTCAACCGGACAGTTCTCAACGCACAGTTCGCAACCCGTGCAACGTTCTGGATACATCACGCAAGCCTTTTCAGAACACATTTCAAACACTTCGTTCTCGCACACTTCAACGCAAATCTCGCAACCTATGCAGAGTCCCCTGTCAATTACCGGAATCTTCTTCAAATACCCAACCTCATCTTTACCGCTTTCACAGTATTGTAAAGCAACATTGCTACTGTCATGGGACCGACACCGCCGGGAACCGGCGTTATTGCACTGGATTTTTTTGAAACTCCGTCAAAGTCAACGTCTCCAACGATTTTACCGTTAACCCAGTTTATTCCAATGTCAATCACAACAACCCCTTCTTTGACCATGTCTTCCTTGATTAAGCCGGGAACTCCCGTTGCAACGCACAAGATGTCAGCCATCAAGGTGTAATCTTTGAGGTCTTTGGTAAATTCGTGGCAAACGCTTACCGTTGCATCTGCGTTCAAAAGCATCAATGCCAAAGGTTTTCCTACTATGTTGCTGTGACCGACCATAACCGCATTTTTCCCTTTTAAACTTATGTTGTATTTTTCAAAGAACTTCATCACTCCAAACGGTGTGCAGGGCATGAGACCTTTTGAATAAAGTCCGAGAGCGCAAAGTCCCATGTTTTCCGGATGAAAACCGTCAACGTCCTTAACGGGACTTATGAACTTTAAGGCTTCTCTGCAAGAAAGGTGCTTGGGTAGCGGGAGTTGAATCATAACTCCGTCAACGCTTTCGTCGTTGTTCAGCATTTTAACGACTTCGTTCAGTTCTTCCTGAGTTATATTCTCTTCAAGTTTTACAACTTTTGAATCAATTCCGACTTCTTTCGCTGACTTTTCTTTGTTCCTGACGTATATTTCACTGCTTTTGTCGTTTCCGACGAGAATTACACACAACTTTGGAGGTCTTCCGATTTTTTCTTTTATTCTTTTCACTTCTTCTTTTAGTTCAGACTTGACTTCTTGCGCGAGTTTTTTCCCGTCTAATATAACTGCCATCTTCCAACCTCTCGTAAACTTCAAAGATTCTCTTGAAACTTTCCACCTTCCCGCTTTCTCCGATTTCAATCTCAACTCCGCAAAATTGAATTAGAGGTGGCTTTTCGGGAACCTTGAATCTTTGAGGAATACCGAGTCTTATTCTGTTCAAACTTTGTTCTGCTTCCATTCCTATCACCGAATTTACAGCCCCGCACATTCCGACATCCGTTATGTAAAAAGTTCCTTTTTCCAAAATTCTTTCGTCTGCAGTTTGAACGTGGGTGTGAGTTCCGAAGACGGCAGAAGCCCTCCCGTCAACGTAGAAAGCAAATGCTTGCTTTTCGGAAGTTGCTTCTGCGTGAAAGTCAACGATTACTACGTCCGCTTCTTCCTTCTCCACGATAGCGTCAAATCGTTCAAAAGGGCTGTCAAGACAATCCATGAAAACCCTTCCCATAAGGTTGATTACGAGCACCTTTTTCCCTTTGACTTCAACCGTCAGGAAACCCCTTCCGGGAACAGAATCCGGATAATTTGCCGGTCTTAAAATCGGATACTTTTCAATGAAGTCAAAGATTTCTTTTCTGTCAAAAATGTGATTTCCTCCGGTTATTACGTCCGCACCGTAGGAAATGAGTTTCTTTGCAACCTTTTCCGTTATTCCGAATCCGCCTGCGGAGTTTTCTCCGTTTACCACGCACAGGTCGTAATGTTTTCCTTCAAGAAAAAGGTTAAGAGCCTTCCTTCCCGGTTTACCTACTACGTCGCCGACAAAAAGAACTTTCATTCCTTGTCCTTTTTCTCAACTACCTTGATTACCACTTTCTTTTTTTCTTTTTCGTCTTCGTCCTCTTCAAGGGCTGACTTGAATTCTTTCTTTGCCTTCACGAAAGCCTTGACCAGGTTAATTATTTTGTCCCAGCCGAAGAGAACCCCGACAATCAAAAGGAGCAGGAAAATCTTAAACAGCACCCTGAGTTCCTCCTACAAGCCGTTTGTAGACTTCTTCGTAACTTTCAACTACTCTGCCGAGGTCTTTACGAAACCTGTCTTTGTCCAAAATGTCTCCCGAAGATGCGTCCCACAGCCTGCACGCATCGGGAGTTATTTCGTCCGCAAGGAGAACTTCTCCCTTGTGCCTTCCGAATTCAAGTTTAAAGTCAACGAGAATTATTTTTGCTCTTTTGAAAAGATTTTTCAAGAGTTCGTTTACCTTCAAAGCGGTATTCTTCATAAGTTCAAGTTCTTCTTTCGTTGCCCAGCCGAACAGTTCAACGTGCTGGGAACACACCATCGGGTCGTGAAGTTCGTCGCTCTTGTAGAAGAACTCAACCAAAGGTCTTTTAAGTTCCGTTCCCTCTTTGACTCCGTATCTCTTTGAAAAACTGCCCGCACTTATGTTCCTGACAACAACTTCCACGGGAATAATCTCGCACTTTTTGACCAAAACTTCTCTCTCGGAAAGTTTTCTGACATAATGGGTTTTTATTCCGTTTTTCTCAAGGAATTCAAAGATAAAAGAGGAAATCGCACAATTAACTTTTCCTTTTCCTTCAAGAACTTCCCTTTTAATTCCGTCAAATGCGGTGGTTTCGTCTTTAAAAAACTGAACCACAAGGTCCGGGTCTTCCGTAGCGTAGATGATTTTTGCCTTCCCTTCATACAACTTCTCTTTCTTTTCCAT
>CAZZKT010000096.1:0-2845 GCA_964654625.1 uncultured bacterium | reverse complement strand
TTAAAAAGGAGGTGTAAAAATGGACAGAAGAAAATTCCTGAAAGAGGGAGTGAAACTCGGAGTAGTTGCAGTTGCCGGTTTTGGTCTTCATTCTGCGGTGGCTGGAAGAAAAGAACCCGTGAAACTTCCTCTTCCTTACGTAAAACTTGACCCGGAGAAGGTTGCGGAAAGGGCATACCGCTACTACAAAAAACACCATTGCTGTTACGGAGTTTTTGCTTCAATACTTGACGAACTCAAAGAAAGAGTCGGAGGTCCCTATCTTGGCATTCCTTCGGAAATGATGGTTTACGGAAGCGGAGGTGCCGGAGGTTGGGGAACTCTTTGCGGGACTTTAAACGGTGCTTCTGCAATTTTCTGCTTGACCGCAAAAGACTACAAGAACCTTATAGATGCCCTTTACGATTGGTATCAAAAAACCGCACTTCCGATATACGTTCCGAAGGGTAAAAAAGCGTTTCCCCAAAGCGTTGCCCACTCACCGCTTTGTCATATATCTGTTCAAAGGTGGTGTGCAAGTGCTACGAAGTTTTTCAAAACTCCGGTTCTTTACAACAGCAAGAAGCGTTCGGAAAGGTGTGCAAGACTTACCGCGGATGTAGCAAGAAAAGCGGTAGAACTTTTAAACGACTACCACTTTAAACTCGTAGTTCCTGCAAAGGTTAAAGGTAGCGAAAAGACAAAAATGGAATGCAATATTTGCCACGAAATTTCAAAAAAAACTTGACAAGTAAGTAGCCTTTATCCTATATTCTGCCCCGCAAAATGAAATTGCTTTTTGGAGGACGGAATGCCCACGATAAATCAACTCGTTAGAAAGGGTAGAGAGAAGAAGAAAAGGAAGTCAAAAGTTCCTGCTCTTCAAGGGTGTCCTCAAAAAAGGGGTGTTTGCGTTAGGGTATTTACGACCACTCCGAAGAAGCCGAACTCTGCTCTTCGCAAAGTTGCAAGGGTAAGGCTTTCTAACGGCATGGAAGTTACAGCATATATTCCCGGAATAGGTCACAACCTGCAAGAGCACTCCGTTGTTCTCGTAAGGGGCGGAAGGGTTAAGGACCTTCCGGGAGTTCGTTACAAGATAATAAGAGGAGCACTTGACGCAGCAGGCGTTGAGGGAAGAAGACAGTCCCGTTCCAAGTATGGAACGAAGAGACCGAAAGAGGAGAAGAAATCCTAATTAAGAGGTGAAGTCATGCCGAGGAGAGGACCCGTTCCACCGAGGGAGATTCCACCGGACCCGATTTACGGAGACGTGCTCGTTGCCAAACTCATCAACAAGGTAATGAGGCACGGAAAGAAGAGCAAGGCGGAAAAAATAGTTTACGGTGCGTTTGACATAATAAAGGAAAAAATGGGTAAAAATCCCCTTGAAGTTTTTCATACGGCAGTTGAAAACGTTAAGCCCGTTATGGAAGTTAGACCGAGAAGGGTCGGCGGTGCTACTTATCAGATTCCTATGGAAGTCAACGAGAGAAGACAAATACATCTTGCTTTAAAGTGGTTGGTTGAGGCTGCAAGAGAAAGAAGTGAAAGAAGAATGGTCGTAAGACTTGCCAACGAGATTATGGACGCTTACAACAAGAGGGGCGGTGCCTTCAAGAAGAAGGAAGAAGTTCACAGAATGGCGGAAGCAAACAGAGCCTTTGCTCACTACAGATGGTAAATCTTAAGTTGGGGAGGGCAAGTTGGCTAAAAAACAAGACGAACTTATAAAGCAGATTAAAGTTCCTCTTGAAAAGGTTAGGAACATAGGAATCATAGCCCACATAGACGCAGGAAAAACGACCACGACCGAAAGGATTCTTTACTACACCGGAAAGATTCACAAGATGGGAGAAGTTCACGACGGTTCTGCGGAAATGGACTGGATGGAACAGGAAAAAGAAAGGGGAATTACGATAACCTCCGCTACCACCACTTGCTTTTGGCGTGACCACAGGATTAACATCGTTGACACTCCCGGACACGTTGATTTTACGATAGAAGTTGAACGTTCCCTTCGCGTTCTTGACGGTGCGGTTACTATTCTGTGTTCTGTCGGCGGGGTTCAACCGCAAACGGAAACCGTTTGGCGTCAGGCGGACAAATACAGAGTTCCGAGAATAATCTTTGTGAACAAAATGGACAGGGTCGGAGCGGACTTCTTCAAAGTTTACGAAGATGTTGTTGAAAAGTTGGGAGCCAAACCGGTTCCGATTCAAATACCCTACGGTTCCGAAGACAACTTTAAAGGTGTCATAGACCTCATAAAGATGAAAGCAATCGTATGGGAGGAAGAAACCTTAGGAGCGAAGTTCCACTACGAAGATATCCCCGAAGACCTTTTACCCCTTGCGGAAGAGTGGCGCGAGAAGATGCTTGAGGCAATAGCGGATGTTGATGAAGACATTATGGTCAAGTATCTTGAGGGAGAGGAAATAACGGAAGAAGAAATCAAGAAGGCACTCCGTAAAGGAACCATTGAAATAAAGTTTTTCCCCATGCTTTGCGGTGCAGCGTTTAAAAACAAGGGCGTTCAGCCCCTTCTTGATGCCGTAGTTGATTATCTGCCGTCTCCCCTTGACATTCCTCCGGTTAAAGGTGTGAATCCGAAAACGGGAGAGGAAGAGGAAAGACTCGCTTCTTATGATGCTCCGTTTTCCGCTCTTGCTTTCAAGATACTTTCGGACCCCTACGTCGGACAGTTGACCTTCATAAGGGTTTACTCCGGACTCATGGAAGGAGGTTCTTACGTTTACAACGCTACGAGGGACAAGAAGGAAAGGCTTGCAAGAATTCTTCGTATGCATGCAAACAAGAGGGAAGAGATTCCGGTTCTTGGAGCAGGAGACATTGCAGCGGCGGT
>CAZZKT010000095.1:0-2847 GCA_964654625.1 uncultured bacterium | reverse complement strand
CCTTTTAAATTCTCCGGAACTATAAAATTCTTTCCCACACTTTTGCTGACGACCTTTGTAAATTCTCTGATGTCAACTCCGTCCAGATTAATTTTTATCGTTTTCTGTTGTGCAAACGAAACCGAAGAAAACAGAATAGAAATCACCAGTAAAAGCCACATCCTTTCCTCCAATCGTTTTCGGGTGTTTTAGCCAAACACTACCGTTTTATTGTCATAAACGAGAATCTTGTTTTCAAGGTGCCACCTTACCGCTCTTGCGAGGACAACCTTTTCAAGGTCTTTTCCTTTTCTAATCATGTCTTCAACGCTGTCCCTGTGACTTACCCTGACGACATCCTGTTCAATAATCGGTCCCGCATCAAGTTCTTCGGTAACGTAATGGCTTGTTGCTCCTATGATTTTAACACCTCTTTCGTAAGCCCTGTGGTAGGGCTTTGCTCCGGGAAAGGCTGGTAAAAAGGAATGGTGAATGTTTATGATTTTGTTCCTGTATTTGCTGACAAATTTTTCCGTCAGAATTTGCATGTATCTTGCAAGCACTATCAGTTCTATTCCTTCCTTTTCAAGGAGTTCAAGTTCTCTTTCTTCAACTTCTTTTTTCGTTTCCGGAGTTTTCGGGAAGTAGTAAAAAGGAATTCCGAACATTTTCACAACAGGTTCAAGAGTTCTGTGATTGCTGATGACGAGTTTTAATTCGCCCTGTAGTTCTCCCGCTTTAAACCTTTGGAGGAGTTCGTAAAGGCAATGTTCAAGTTTTGAGACAAATATGGCTACTTTTTTCTTTTCGGTGCTAAGGTGAACGGAAAAGTTCATGGAAAACTTCTTTGCAATCGGTTCAAAAGACTTTTTAATTTCTTCTTTGGTTTTGAACCTGAAATCCTTTAACTCCCATTCAATTCTCATAAAGAAAATTTTCTTTTGGAAATCTATGTGCTGGTCAGCGTGAACAATATTTCCGTTGTTCTTTGCAATGAAGTTTGTAATCTCTGCGAGTATCCCTTTTCTGTCAGGACAGGATATTAACATTACCGCAGTTTCCATTTTCACTCCACCGTAACGCTCTTTGCAAGGTTTCTCGGTTGGTCAACGTCGTATCCCAAGAAACTTGCAATGTGGTATGCAAATAACTGAAGGGGAACAACGTTTACAATCGGAGAAAGCATTAATTCTGTTTCCGGAACTGTAATCGTGTAGTCCGCAAGTTCTTTTGTTTCTTTCATGTTTTCTGTTGCAACCGCAATAATTTTTCCGTGTCTTGCTTTAACCTCTTCCATGTTTGAAAGAATTTTCTTGTATGTTTCTCCTTTACCGCAAACAAAAACAACCAGCATGTCTTCATCAATAAGAGCAATCGGGCCGTGCTTCATTTCGCCTGCAGGATAACCCTCTGCGTGAATGTAGGAAATTTCTTTTAATTTTAAAGCCCCTTCAAGGGCTATCGGATAGTTTATGTGTCTTCCGAGATACAAAGCGTTTTTCGTTTTGTAAAACTTT
Source organism: uncultured bacterium (assembly GCA_964654625.1). Classification (GTDB taxonomy): domain Bacteria; phylum Aquificota; class Aquificia; order Desulfurobacteriales; family Desulfurobacteriaceae; genus CAZZKT01. The sequence goes on along the minus strand of CAZZKT010000095.1, from coordinate 1,351 downwards.
TCCGCAAGTTCTTCAACCTCTCCGGACTCCTTTTGTCTTCTTAAGAACTCTTCAAGAAGGGACGGAACTTCCGCCAAACTTTCAATTACGGAGTTCATATTCTTCTTTCCGAAGTAATTTGAAAGAAGGTAAAGAACCGTTAACTGCGTGGTGAAAGCCTTGGTGGATGCCACGCTTATTTCCGGCCCGGCGTAAGTATATATTGTCGTATCCGCTTCCCTCGTTGCGGTTGAACCGATAACGTTACAAATCGTTAAGAGTTTTGCCCCCCTTTCTTTTGCAAGACGCATTGCGGAAAGGGTATCTGCGGTTTCTCCTGACTGGGTTATGGAAATTACCAAAGTGTTTTTGTCAACGACCGGATTTCTGTATCTGTATTCGGAAGCGTAGTCAACTTCCGTTGGAATGCGGGCAAATGTTTCAAAGTAAAACTTTCCGATGAGTCCGGCATAGTATGAAGTTCCGCAAGCAACTATCTGGATTTTGTTAAAGTTTTTATCAAAAACGTCGTTTTTCAGGAATAATTCCTTGTTTGCACTGATGGTATCCGCTACTGCTCTTGGCTGTTCGTAGATTTCTTTAAGCATAAAGTGTTTGAAACCTGCTTTTTCAGCCTGAGCAAGATTCCACTGGACAATAACCGGCGAAAAACTAACCCTTTTCCCGGAAAAATCGTAAATTTCAACACTGTCTTTTTTAACGATTGCTATTTGGAAATCTTCAAGGAAAACCACTTTTCTCGTAAATTGTAAAAATGCTGGAACATCGGAAGCCACAAAACTCTCTCCTTCTCCGATTCCAATAACCAAAGGACTGTCCTTTCTTGCACACAAAAGGCGGTCGGGATTTTCAAGGGAAATAGCAACTATTGCAAAAGACCCCTTTAACTTTGACACGGCAGAGAAAAAGCCCTTTACAAACCCTTTGTTTTTCGCTTCCTCTTCCAAAAGGTGTGCTATTACTTCCGTGTCGGTGCTTGAAGAAAACCTGTGTCCCTTTTTTTCAAGTTCTTTTTTGAGTTCTTGATAGTTTTCTATTATCCCGTTGTGAACAACCGCAAGTTTGCCGGAGCAGTCCGTATGAGGATGGGCGTTGACATCGTCAGGTTTTCCGTGAGTAGCCCATCGCGTATGACCTATTCCAACGGAAGAAGAGAGTTCTTGAGGAACAATGGATTCAAGATTAGAAATTTTTCCGGCCTTTTTGAAAACTTTTAGTCGGTTTTCGGTAATTAACGCAATACCTGCGGAGTCGTATCCCCTGTATTCAAGCCTTTTTAAACCGTCCAGCAGAATTGTTCTCGCATTTTTGTTGCCGATATATCCTATTATTCCGCACATTATTTTCCTCC
>CAZZKT010000094.1:0-3123 GCA_964654625.1 uncultured bacterium | reverse complement strand
CAAACTTTCATTCTCCCCCTTTTGTGTGTTATAATAAACACTGCTAATTCCAAAGAAGGGGTGAGGTTATGAAAAAGGTTATTATCTGTCTTCTGCCTTTAGTGTTTGGGGCTCAAAGTTTTGCAGAGGACATTTGCAAAGTTATCCCTGAGGCAGAAAGTAAGAAGGACACCCTGCCCGTAAAGTATGCAAAACTCAAAAAGGAGAACGAGAAACTAAGAAAAGCATTAAGAGAGTGTATGGACGAAAAGGAGTTTGTAAGACAGGACATTGCTGATTACAAGACCAAGATAGAAAACCTTAAGAGAGAAAAGGAAGAACTTGAGAACAGGATAAGAGAAATCAACGAAAAACTCGGGGGGTGGCGATGAGGAAACTAATTTCCGCTTTAGCAATAGCAATTGTTGCAATGTCATTGCCAGCAAACTCTGAAACTTATGTGCTTTATCCGCCAGACTTTGCTTTCTATCCCGAAAAACTTTTCAAGGCATACGAACAGGCCAAGAAAGAACACGAAGAACTTTTGAAAAAACTTAAAAAGTGTAGAGAGGAACTTGCTCTTTTGAAAGCAAAAGAAGAAGAAATGAAATTGCGCTTTGGAGGACTTCTTCAGGATGTTCAAAAACTAAGAAAAGAACTTGAAGAAAAAGCCAGACAACTCGCAGAACTTGAAAAAAGAAAGCAGGCTCTTGAAACCAAGATGGATTGGTGCACTCAAATGCTTGAAAGATGGAAGAGCCTTCCAAAAAGTTATGTCGTAAAGAAAGGAGATACTTTATGGGGAATAGCAAGCAAGGACTACATTTACGGAGACCCTTGGCAGTGGCCACTTATTTACCGTGCAAACAGGAACAAAATCAAGAATCCACACCTCATATTCCCCGGTCAAGAGTTTAAAATTCCAAGGGATATTACTTGTAAGGACATAATAGATGCAAGACGGGAAGCCCTTAGAACGCCACCTCCTCCCGGCGTGAAACCGAAAAAAGTGGGGCCTGTTAAAGCGGAAGAAGTTCCCGAAACCGCAACGGACTACTTCCTCTGTAAAAACTGCAGGTAAAGGTTCAACCTTTAAGAATGAGCAGTTTCGGAGAAAGACTAAAGGAGAACCTCAAGTCTTTTGCGGTTGCAATAGTTATTGCCATATTTTTGAGAACATATGTAGTTCAGTCTTTTCACATACCTTCGGGTTCTATGATGCCCACACTCCTCCCCGGAGACTTTATCATTGTTGACAAAATTACCTACAGGATAAGAAGTCCGGAAAGGGGAGATGTAATCGTTTTCCACTTTCCGTTGGACTGGAACACCTATTACATAAAGAGAATCGTGGGTATCCCAGGAGACAAACTTTGGGTTTTGAACGGCGTGCTTTACATAAATGGCAAACCTTGTAAACTCGTGAAACTCGGAGAATATGATGGGGGGAAATTATTCAAGGAGTTCTTGCCAAGAAAGAATCATGATGAAAAGGCACACCTCGTTTTGCATTGTGATGATTGGAAATCTTCCAGTTCTGAGGTTTTCGTTGTTCCAAAAGGAAAGTATTTTGTAATGGGAGACAACAGAGAAAACAGTTATGACAGTAGATACTGGGGATTTGTTGACAAGAAGAATATTGTCGGCATAGCAAGACTCGTTCTTTTTTCAATCAACAAGGAAAACTGGACTCCAAGATTGAAAAGGACGTTTCAATTGATTCACTAAAAACCTTGGTGCCCGGGGCGGGATTTGAACCCGCACGGGCTAAAAGCCCACAGGATCCTGAGTCCTGCGCGTCTGCCAATTCCGCCACCCGGGCTTATCAAGATTAAAATATACTACCGCAGATTTCTTTTATCAACTTTTTCACTCTTTCGTAACACAAATCAAAATTCTCTGCTTTGATGGCGTAATGAATTTCGGGAGTAGAACGTTCATACAGTTTGTCGTAGTAGTTAACCATGAGTTCCCTTACGGCCTGTTCGTATTTTTCCTCCTCAAAAAGCTGGGCTATTGTTCTGAATTTTTCCTCTCCGAGGATTTTTCTAATCCTGTGAAGGGCTTCAAGATAAGTTTGGGGAGAAAATTCAGAGACTTTGTAGTCTTCTATTGATATTTTGATTCTCTCTTCAATAGGAATTTCAATTTCAACGTTTATTCCGCTTTGCATAAAGTTCCAAAACGCTTCAGGTATGTAAACTTTTCCGATTTTCTTGCTTTCCCCTTCAACTATGAAATATTTGCTTGCTTTCATCTTTCTTACTTCAAACCAAATTAAAGAATCAAACATTTTCTGGGATTTTTGTTTTAACCCAATACCTCCAAACACAGAACCTCTATGGCCTGCAAGTTCTTCAAGGTCAACTACAGGGAAACCATCAGATTTTAGTTTTTTAAGCAGTCTCGTCTTACCGGTTCCCGTTTTTCCGTAAATTACAATTGCCTTTTTGTCTTTTAATATCTCTTCCAAATCTTTCAGCATAAACTTTCTGAAAGCCCTGTATCCTCCCTTAAGTCTGTAAATTCCAAGACCGCACAGGTTGCAAATAGTTACAACCGAAAGACTTCTCATACCTCCTCGCCAGCAGTAAACCGCTATTTTTGAATGCTTTTCTTTAACTTTTCTAATTTCTTCAACTAATTTTGGAAGTTTGGGAGCAACAAGTTTTAACGCTAAGAGGCGAGCGGAACGTTCACCTTCAGAATAGTAAACTCTTGAAATTTCTTTTCTTTCTTCTTCGGAAAACAAAGGAATATTGATTGCACCAGGAATATGAAACTCTTCAAATTCAGACTTTGTTCTAACGTCTATCAACTTAAAGTTTTGGGTTATTGCTACTTCTGGGGTAACCTCCTTTACGAGTTCCATGTTCAACCTTCTAAGTTTTCTTCGGTAACAAAAAATATCCCTTGAAGGTGGCATTGCTACAGGGAGAAAGGAACTTGGCTTCCTGTGCAAATTCGTTGAACGGATTTGAAGAGCAGGTTGAACAAAGTTAGCCAACTGTTGGGGTGCCTTCAAATTTCGGAGACTCCAGATGTGCAAATCAAATTCAAGTTTCTCTTTCTGCTAAAATTTCTCCATAAAATTTTTGACTCGGGGGTAAAGATGGAGGAAAAAGACTATAAGGATACTTTGAA
>CAZZKT010000093.1:0-3132 GCA_964654625.1 uncultured bacterium | reverse complement strand
GTTCTCGCATTTTTGTTGCCGATATATCCTATTATTCCGCACATTATTTTCCTCCCGAAAAGTTTTGCTAAATTTTACCTTAAAGCATTCAAAACTGCATACACATCTTTGATGTATCCTTTTAGGATGCCGACCGTAAAGTTCACTACAACAAAAAAGCCGATGCTTAAAAAGAACAATCCCACCATGATTTGAAAAGGTAGCCCCACTATAAACACGTTTATTTGAGGTATCAACCTGTTTGAAAGGGCAAGGACGAGGTTTGCTATGAAAAGGGTTATCAAAAACGGAAATGCAAGTTTAAACCCGAGCAAGAACAACTTTTCGCTCGTTTCAATGAAGAACTTGAAAATCCCTTCGTGAATGCTGAGCGTGCCAATGGGCAGTATTTTAAAACTTTCCGCAAGGGCATAAATAAAGCCCTGATAAGCACCGCTTGCGAAAAAAATTGCATAAAACAAGAAAGCAAAAAATCTTCCAACCACAGAAACCCTTCCGAAACTCGGGTCAAACATGTTTACGACGGTCAAACCCATCAAGTAACCGATGATTTCTGCAGAATAAACGACAATTGAATATGCCAGCACGGAAACTCCTGCGAGAATAATACCTATTAGCAATTCTTTTACTGCAGTTAAGATGGAAATTTCGGCACTCTGAAGGTTTGAGATTGAAGTCAAATAAAAAGAAAAAGCAAGAATCAAAAGAATTCTAACGTTGAGCGGTAAAAACTGACTTGACATGAAAGGAAAAGCCAAAAGAAAGCTCCCGACTCTTAAAAAAACAAGGAGGAGTTTGTAAAACAGGTTGAGGTCTATAAAGTCTGTCATTGAAGAATCCTCAACAGCATTTCAAAATTTTCGTGGGTGTAACTGACGAGTTTTGAAAGCATCCATCCGCCGAAGATAAAAACTGCCAAGAGCGCTGCAAATATCTTCGGAATAAACGTCAGAGTCATTTCGTGAATTTGAGTTGCTGCTTGCAAAATACTTACCGTTATTCCTACGATAAAAGTGGCAAGGAGAACCGGAGCACCGACAAGCAGAGCGGTTTGAAGCATGTAATGGCCAAGGGTTATTACTTGGTCAAGCGTCATTTATAACTCACCACGATTGATTTTATTAAAAGTTCCCACCCGCCGGAAACCACAAACAGTATCAGTTTAAACGGCAAAGACAGCATCATCGGAGGTATCATCATCATTCCCATTGACATTAAAATACTTGCAACGAGCAAGTCTATAACGATAAACGGCAAAAATATAACGAAAACAACTTCCATCGCAGTTTTTATCTCGCTAACCATGAACGCCGGTATTAAAGTCACTAACGAAATATCTTCCGGACTTTTCGGTTTTTCTTTCCTTATGTCAAGAAAGAGTTTTAAGTCCTCCTTCCTTGTGTTCCTTAGCATAAACTCTTTTAAAGGAATTACGGACTGCTTTATTGCTTCAACGTCCGAGAGTTCACCTCTTAAGTAAGGTTGTAAAGCCATTTCGTTTATTTCCTGAAACGTTGGATTCATGGTAAAGAGGGTTAAAAATATTGAAAGGGCTATGACTACCTGATTGGGAGGAGTTTGAGGAGTTCCGAGAGCATGCCTTAAAAGGGAAAGAATGATTACTATCCTCGTAAAAGAGGTTATCGTAATCAGAATTGCCGGGGCAAGGGAAAGAATCGTGAAGAGGAAAAGGAGTTTTAAAGTTATGTCAAGGTTTCCGAGTTTTTTCAGAACGTCGTTAACTGTTTCTGCTCTTGCTGATGCGGTCAGAATGAGAAGGTATATTTGAATCATCTTCCAATTCCTTTAAAATTTCCACTCCTTTCTCGCCGAATCCCACGAGGAGTTTTTTGTTTCTAAATTTTACCACTGCGATTCCCTTGTCCCTGCCGAAAAACACGATGTCTTGAAGGTTAAGTTCTTTGCCTTTTTTGAACGGAAAAATTTTCGTTTTTGTCAGGATTAGATAAACTGCAAAAAGAACAATGATAAAAGTAAGGGAAGTAACGAGGAAGTTTAGATAACCTTCCTCAAACAATGTCAACGAGCCTCAAACTGATTTTCTCGTTAACTACTACCAGTTCTCCTATTCCGAACTTCTGGTCGTTCAGATACACGTCAAGATAGTCTTCCGTTTTTTTATCAAACTCTATTATATCTCCTTCCTTGAGTTTCAGAACCTTTCCAAAGGGCATTTCCTTCCCGCTCAAAACGAAAGAAATCCTGACTTTTACATCTTTAAACCTTTCAAGTTTTTCAAGTTCCTCCTTTCTTTCTTCTACTTCCATTTTTATCCCGTCTGCACGATGAATTCTGTAAAGTAAACGTTTTTAACACCTCCGAGGGGCAAGATGGCATTTACTCTTTTCGCAATCTCCTCCTTCAGGAATTCAATCCCTTCGGGAGTTCTTATTTCGGAAGAACGCTTGGTAAGAAGTAGTGTGGTTATGGCGTCTTTTATTTCGGGAAGTCTCTTTTGGGCTTCCTGCTGAACTTTTTGGTCTTTCAGTTCAAGAACTATTGAAACCTTAAGATACCTTTCAATGTCCCTGTCAGCAAGGTTAACCACAAACGTTCCGAGGTCAAACATTATGCCAACGGTTTCCGTTGACTTTATTTCCTCTATTATCTTTTGGGTTGCTTCCTTTTTCTTTTCTTCCGGGGTTTTGGTTTTTTCCTTGAAGAACTTAAAACCTAAAAAACCTCCCGCTCCAAAGAGGGCAAGGAGAACAACGAGTATTATTAACTTCTTTTTCCCTCCGCCCTTTTGTTGTTCTTTTTCTTCTTCAGCCATTATTCAATCTACCTCTTGATGTTCATCGTTTCTTGGAGAACCTGGTCGTCGGTGGTTATCACCCTCGCGTTTGCCTGGTAAGACCTTTGGGCCGAAATAAGGTTAATAAATTCGTTGGCTATGTCAACGTTGGACATTTCAAGCATTCCGCTACGAACCTTTGAGATTATCCCTCCGGGAACTATGATGGCAGTGTAAGTCTGCAAGTTGGGGAAGAACAGCCAGGTTCCCTTCCTGACAAGCATTTCTTTGTCTTTGAAGGTTGCAACCGCAAGCCTTGCAATACCTTTGATTTTCCCGTTTGAATACGTAGCCCTTATGACTCCGTCTTCGCTGAC
>CAZZKT010000092.1:0-3369 GCA_964654625.1 uncultured bacterium | reverse complement strand
AAGTTTCAAGACCTTGAAAAGATAGCCAGGTCCGTCAGAAGAAAGATTCTCCTTTCAATCTATCACGCTGGAAGCGGACATCCCGGAGGAGCATTATCCTGTGCGGACATTCTTGTTTACCTCTACTTTAGAGAAATGAACATTTCAAACCCAAACGACCCAGAAAGAGACAGATTTATCCTGTCAAAGGGGCATTCCTGCCCTGCTCTTTATGCCGTTCTTTCAGAAAAAGGATTTATCTCGGAAAAAGACCTTTGGGAGTTAAGGAAAACAGGAAGCCTTTTGCAGGGACATCCCGAAATGGGAATTCCCGGAGTTGAAGCTCCCTCCGGTTCTTTGGGGCAAGGCTTTTCTTTTGCTCTTGGAGTAGCCCTTTCTGCTAAAAGAACTGGCAAAAAGTTCAGAGTTTACGTTCTTTTGGGAGACGGCGAGTGCAATGAAGGAGAGGTTTGGGAAGGAGCAATGTTTGGAGCATTTCACCAACTTGACAACCTCGTTGCCATCGTTGACTACAACAAACTGCAAAGCGATTCCTACTGCGAAGAGGTTACTTCACTTGAACCTTTGGCCGAAAAGTGGAAGTCATTTAATTGGAACGTAATTGAAATAAACGGTCACTCCTTTGAAGAACTTTCCTTTGCTTTTGATATCGCGAGGAAAATTAAGAAAAAACCAACCTGCATTATCGCTCATACCATAAAAGGCAAAGGAATCTCCTTTATGGAAAACAATCCTTTGTGGCATGGGAGTAAAGCTCCCACCGAAGAAGAACTCAAACTTGCACTAAAGGAGATTGGAACTTGAAAGCAGTAGCATTTGTTCCGGTAAGGCTTACTTCTTCAAGACTCCCAGAAAAGCATCTAAAACTCATAGGCAACAAACCCCTTATTTATTGGGTCGTAAAAAGACTAAAAGATTGCAAAGAACTTGATGAAATAGTTATTTGTGTTCCGGATGAGCCAGAAAACGAAAAGTTAAAAGACTTCTGTGAAAAGGAAAAAGTTAATCTCTATGTTTACAAAGGAAATGTCAACGACGTCGTTGGAAGACTAACAGAAGCAAGTAAATACTACAACGCAGACATATGCGTGCTTGCAAGCGGAGATTGTCCCCTTTTGTCCTCAGAAACCATAGACAAAATGGTTGCTTTTCTGAAGAAAAATCCGGAGTATCACAGAGTTGTTTTAACCCAAAAAAATGGAAAAAACCCCATTCACGAGGGAATAAGTGTGGTAAGAAGAGAGGTTTGGGAACTTGCGGACAAACTTTCAAAAACCCCAGAATTAAGAGAACATCAATTTCCCATAATTAACATTTGTCCCGAAAAGTTTTCTCACTTTAAAACCGCAGTAATAGAAGATAAAGAAATTTTTTATGCTTTAAATCACAGAATTTCCGTTGATACTCCAAGCGATTTAGAGTTTATGAACAAAATTTACGAAGAACTGACGAAAAAAGGCAAAGAATTTAACCTGGAAAATGTCGTCAAATTACTAATAGAAAAGCCGGAACTAAAGGAGATAAACCAACACGTTTACAGAAAGAATGTAAAAGACAAAGATTATAAAATTCTAATTTTTGCAAGTGCTGTTTCTACGTTCGGATTTGGCAACCTTATGAGAGCCTTAGAAATAAGCGGTAGACTCGTTGATGAAGGATTAGGCGTAACGCTTGCCGTTCTTGATGAAACTGCAAGAAATCTTTGCGTTAAAAAGCACGTTAAAGCATTCGTGGTTGAAAACTACGAGGAAATAATGAAATATGTTTCTGATTACGATGCTTTTGTGTTTGATATTAACAAAAACATCAAAATTTCCAAAAGTTTTGTTCAAAAACTAAAAGAAAAAAGAAAAAAAGTAATCTTTATAGACAACATTAACGAAGGAGCCCTAATTTCCGACTTAATAATAATCCCCACGGCTCACTACACTGGTAAGAATCTTCCGAATCTCCTTCACGGAGCAGAATACGTTGTGATAAGAAGGGACTTTTTTGAGTTAAAAAGAAAGAACTTTAGTAAAAAGGGTATCATTGCAAGAGTGGACGATGAATACAGAGAATATGTCAAAAAACTTTGGAAGTCAGTGAACTTTGTTAACTCGTTCAGCGAATCTTTTTGTCAAGAACTTGCAAACTCTTCGGTAGCCATTCTACATCTTGGTCTTTCCTGTTATGAAAGCCTTTACGTTAATACCCCGGTTATTATAATCCCAAGAGATAAAAGCGAAATAGAAGAAATTGAAAAATTCTACGAGTTTTCTGCTAACAACGGCAGAGAAAAACTCGGAGATGGTGCAAAAAGAATAGCGAAAGAAATAAAGAGGTTGATTAATGAAGGTGTCTCTTAGAGAAGCATTCGGCAGAGCTTTACTTGAACTTGCAGAAAAGTTTGAAAACTTTTGGGTTCTTGATGCAGATGTTGCGGGAGGAACATTTACTCACTGGTTTAGGGAAAAGTATCCGGAAAGATTCGTTCAATGTGGAATCGCAGAGCAAAACATGATGGCTGTATCCGCAGGAATATCAACACTTGACATTGTTCCGATTGTTACTTGTTATGCAGTTTTTGCTTCAATGAGAGCAATTGAGCAGGCAAGAAACATGATTGCTTACGGAAACTTTAACGTTAAAATCGTTGCTTCTCATGTTGGAGTAGATGTTGGCCCCGATGGTGCAACTCATCAAGCGATAGAAGACTTAAGTATTTTCAGGAGTATTCCGAACTTTACGGTAATATCACCGTCTGATGACATAGAACTGAAAAAGGCTCTTGAGTGGGCGTTAATTCACAAAGGGCCTGTCTACATGCGAACGGGAAGAAGCCCGGTTCCGAGAATCCATAATGAGGACTACGAGTTTATAGTTGGAAAACCCGACGTTTTAATTAATACCGGTTCTGAAATTCTCATTTTCACAACAGGCATAACCACTCACAGAGCCTTAAACGTTGTCCGAAAACTCCAAAAAGAGGGAATTATTGTTGATGTTGTAAATATTCACACGTTTAAACCGACAACTCCTGACGATTTTTATAAAATTTTAAAAGGAAGAAATTTCATAATCACCGTAGAAGACCACAATATTATAGGAGGACTTGGAACTCTCATATCCGAAATGATGGTAGAAAACGGGATAAGCGCTAAACTTATTAAACTCGGAGTGAAAGATACGTTTGGAAAATCTGGAGACCCTCAAGAACTTGCTGACATGTTCGGAATAGGAGAAAAAGCAATTGAAGAAACAATTAGAAAAATCGTTCAAGAGGTTTAGATGGCTTGCGGAAGACTTAAAGGTAAAGTCGCTTTAATAACAGGAGCCTCAAGAGGAATAGGAAGGGCAATAGCAATTGAATTTGCAAGGGAGGGAGCG
>CAZZKT010000091.1:0-3429 GCA_964654625.1 uncultured bacterium | reverse complement strand
GGGAGTTATTTTAACCTGATGCTTTTTTCCGGTCAAACTTTTTTTGAGAAAATAAAAAGGTGAAACGATGAAATCAGCAAACGGGCAGTTTGTAAAAAACCAATTTGGAAAGAAAGAGAAAACTTTAAGAGTTGCAAGTGAAATGAGTATTTTTGACAAGACTGCAAAGGTTTATGACGAGGTTTCTTTTGCTATTTCTTTCGGAATCGTAAGGCTTTGGGAAAGGGAGGTTTTAAAAAGAGTAAGCGGGGAAAGGGTTATTGACATAGGTTGCGGAACGGGAAGACTTTTAGAAAGGATTACCGCAAATTTAAAAGTCGGTGTTGATTATTCCTTGGAAATGCTTAAAGTTGCAAGAAAGAGAAATAAGGATTTTTTCCTCGTGAGGGGAGATGCCCACAGGTTGCCGTTCAAAGATAACCTTTTTGACTGCGGAGTAATTTCCCTCGGGTTAAGGCACTTTGAAAATCCCGAAGTCGCTTTAAAAGAAGCAAGGAGGGTTTTGAAAAAAGGCGGGAAACTCGTCGTTCTTGAAGCGGGATTGCCGGAAGTTCCGCTACTTAAAGGGTTTTTAAAATTTTTTTTAAAAAACCTCGTTTCTCCGACGGTAAAACTTGTTTTTGGGAAAGAAACAGCAAAACACCTTGTTGACTCCGTTGTTGAATTTCCTTCCGGAGAAAACTTCAAAAAACTTGCTGAAAAAGCGAACTTTTCGGTTAAAGAAACCTCAACCGCCGGTTTCGGATTCGGAAAAATCTACGTGTTAGAACCTCTTTAACTCTTCAATCGTGTTTTTCATCTTTTCAATCCGTTCTTTAACTTCCGCAAACTCTGCCCTCGTCTTTTCAACAACTTCTTCCGGTGCTTTCTCTAAAAACTCTTTGCTTTGAAGTTTTCTTGAAAGTCTTGAGAAATCCTTTTCAAGTTTTGACAACTTTTTGGAAAGCCTTTCAAGTTCTTTCCCTACGTCAATTGCACTTCCCACTTCCACGTAAACCTCTCCCGTTTTCGTGAAGACGGAAACGCACCCTTTCGGTTTTTCAGAAGTTCTTGAAATCTTTTCAATCCTTGCAAGTCTCTTAATAGGTTCTTCAAGTTCAAAAATCGTTTCGTAAAGTTCATCGTTAACGTTGCAGTAAACGTTCAACTTTGCCGAACTCGGAACGTTCAACTCGGCCCTTATGTTCCTGATGCCCCTGACGATTTCCTTAACCTCTTCTATCAGTTCTTCGTGTTCCGGGAATTCACAACAGTGGGGTTGGGGCCACCGGGAAACGGAAATTGAAGGTGCGTCCTTGTTTGGAAGTTTCTGATAAATTTCCTCGGTGACAAAGGGCATTGCGGGGTGAAGGAGTTTCAAAACGTCCCTTAAAACGAGAAACAGAACATGACTGCAGGTTCTTCTTTCTTCCTCGCTTCCTCTGTAAATTCTTTCTTTTACAAACTCAAGATACCAATCCGCGAGTTCGTTCCAAACGAACTGATAAACTGCTTTGGCGTAGTCGTTGAACCTGTAAGATTCAAGGGATTTGTTTACCTGCTCAATAGTGCTTGAAAGTTTTGTCAGAATCCAGTTGTCAACTTTTTTGTATCCCACGCTTCCAACGGGGTTTACGTCCTTTGAGGCGTTGAAGATGAATTTCGCTATGTTCCACAGTTTGTTGGCAAAGTGCCTGTATCCTTCAATGATTTTCTCCGAAAGTCTTATGTCCCTTCCCTGTGCCGAAAGGGCTGTCAGCGTGAATCTGAGGGTGTCCGCTCCATACTTTTCTATCATTTCAAGGGGGTCTATTACGTTTCCTTTGGTCTTTGACATTTTTTGACCCTTCTCGTCCCTTACGAGAGCGTGGACATAAACGTCTTTAAAGGGTTCTCTGCCCATAAAGTGCTTGCCCATCATAATCATTCTTGCCACCCAGAAGAAGATAATGTCAAATCCCGTTACCAAAAGGTCTGTGGGGTAGAACACCTTGAGGTCTTCGGTTTCTTTCGGCCAACCGAAAACGCCGAAGGGCCAAAGGGCTGAACTGAACCAAGTGTCAAGAACGTCCTCGTCCTGTTCAATCCGTTTACTTCCGCACTTTTCGCACCTTTCGGGGAAGTTCTCCGAAACGGTTATGTGCCCGCAGTCCTCACAATACCAAGCGGGAATTCTGTGTCCCCACCATATCTGTCTTGAAATGCACCAGTCCTTTATGTTTTTCATCCAGTCAAAAAACGTGTTTTCCCACTGCTTCGGGATGAACCTGACCTTCCCTTCCCTTACCAATTTTTCCGCTTCTTCCGCAAGGGGTTTTATCTTGACAAACCACTGGCTTGAAAGCATCGGTTCAACAACGGTTTTGCACCTGTAGCAATGTCCGACGCTGTGAACGTAAGGTTCTTCCCTTTCAAGGAGTCCTTCTTCCTTCAGCATTGAAACAATCGCTTCTCTTGCCTCAAACCTGTCCATACCTTCAACGGGTTCAACGGTCATTCTTCCCAGTTCGTCCATTACCTTAACCATTTCAAGGGAATGCCTTTGGGACACTTCAAAGTCGTTGAAATCGTGAGCGGGAGTGATTTTTACCGCTCCGGTTCCGAACTCGGGGTCAACGTATGGGTCCGCAATGATTGGAATTTTTCTGCCGACGAGGGGAAGGATTGCCCTTTTCCCTACAAGGTGCTTGTATCTTTCGTCTTCGGGGTTTACCGCCACCGCGGTGTCTCCGAGCATCGTTTCCGGTCTTGTGGTTGCAACGACTATGTATCCGCCGTCTTCAAGGGGATACCTTATAAACCACAGAAATCCCTTAACTTCTTCGTGTTCAACTTCAAGGTCTGATAAAGCGGTTCTGCACCTCGGACACCAGTTTATTAACCTCTTTCCCCTGTAAATCAGTCCTTTCTTGTAAAGTTCAACGAAAGCCTTTCTCACGGCAGAAGAAAATCCCTCGTCCATAGTAAACCTTTCCCTTGAAAAGTCACAGGAAGCACCGAGCCTTTTAAGTTGCTTTATTATCGTTCCCCCAAACTCTTCCTTCCACTTCCAAACTCTCTTTAAAAATTCCTCCCTTCCGACATCGTGTCTTGTAAGTCCTTCCTTTGCAAGTTCTTTTTCAACAACCCATTGAGTTGCTATTCCCGCGTGGTCGGTTCCGGGAACCCAGCAAACCTGATATCCTTGCATCCTCTTCCATCTGCATATAACGTCTTGAAGAACGGCATTTAAAGCGTGTCCGATGTGGAGTGCTCCCGTTACGTTCGGAGGAGGAAGAACGATGCTGAACTTTTTTTCTTTTGCTTTTTCAACGTCCGCTTTGAAGAAGTCTCCTTCAAGCCAGAAGTTCAACCACTTTTCTTCAAACAAAGACGGATTGTATGTTCCCTCCATTTTCTTACCCCTTAGAAATTTTTGGCTTATTCTACCAAATGTATTAGAATTACCGA
>CAZZKT010000090.1:0-3467 GCA_964654625.1 uncultured bacterium | reverse complement strand
GGTCTTGGTTTGTAGCCGAGTCTTAACATTCCCGAGGTGTATTGAATAGAATCGTGGTCGGGGTTTGTGTTCGTTACGCTAAAGTAAAGGGATTTAAAGTTTTCTGCGTTAAAACTGACGAATCCCTCTTTAAACCTCACCGCCCCTTTTATTTCTTCTCTAAAGGTTTTGTATTTTCCGCCTTCAAGTTCAAGTTGAAGGTAGTTCTTTTTCGGCTCTTCGGGAACAAAATTTACGACTCCTCCAACTGCAGTAGAACCGTAAACCGCACTTTGGGGTCCTTCAATTATTTCAATTCTGTCAGCTCCGTTGAAGTCAATCCACTCAAAGTTTGCCTGTGCATCGGGAGTTGAGGGGTCATTAATGGGAACTCCGTCAAACAGAACCAAAAGATGCCTTTGATTCAAGCCGAGGGGATACACGCTTGTAGATTTACCCCATCCTCCGTTGGAAGAAATGAAAGTTCCCGGAACGTTCAAGAAAACTTCTCCGAGAGACCAAGAATAAGTCTTTGCTTCTTCAACGCTCAAAACTTTTACCTTCTCTCCGACTGCGTCTTCCGGGACTTTTTCTCTTAAAGCGGTAATCAAAACTTGGTCTTGAGCATTTGCACAAAGCGTTGTTGCAAGAAACAACGTGCATACCTTAAGTTTAAACTTCATCTTTTTACACCTCCTTTTTGAAGGTTTTATGAAAAATTAAACTCCCTTGCTTTAACCCGATTAAAACATCACAAATTTGTTCCAAAAACTTTATATCGTGGGACACGATTAAAACTATTTTCCCGCAGTTTTTCATCTCCACGAGGAATTTTTTGAGTTTTTCTGTCGTTTCTGAATCCAGAAAACTCGTGGGTTCATCAAGCATGCAAACTTTCGGTGAAATGAGAAATAATCTTGCGAGCAAAACTTTTATCTTTTCTCCGCCACTCAAACTTTCAAATCGTCTTTCTGCAAGTTTTTTGATTTCAAACTCTTCAAGTGCTTTTTCAATTTTTTCTTCCGAAAAGTCCGGAACGCTTACCTCCAAAAATCTGCGAACGGAAAGGTCTATCTTCTTATTAATTTCTTGAGGAACGCAGTTTACGATTTTGATTCTTTCTTTCAACGGAAGAACTTTTACGCAAACGCCTTCTATTCTTACAGAGCCTTTAAACGGGTGCATTCCGGCAATACACTTTAAAAGCGTTGTTTTTCCCGCACCGTTTTCGCCGACGATTCCCGCAACGGTGCAAGGTTTAACCGCAAAAGAAACGCCTTTCAAAATTCCGTAAGTTAGATTTTCCACCTCAAGCAACTTTATTACTCCTTGTCAAAAGGTAAACGAAAATCGGAGTTCCAAAGAGTGCCGTAAAAACGCCGACGGGCAGTATTTCCGGTCTGAAAACTTCCCTTGAAATCCAGTGAAAGACCAGCACGCTTAAAGCGCCTGTCAAAGTTGCAGTTATTCCGAGACTTTTAAAATCCGTAATGCCGACAAGTTTTAATGCGTTTGGAACAACGATGCCGATGAATCCTATGATGCCCACCTGAGAAACGAGAATTGAAACGATGCCCGAAGAGAAAGCAAGGATTAAAGTTCCTTCTTTAAACGAAACACCGCTGAGGTAAGAAAGTTCCTCACCGAGGGAAAGGGCATCTACTTTTCTGGAAACCTTTAAAAGGACTGCGGTATGAACTACCGAAAGGAGAAAGAAGAGTAAACTTTTTGTGATTTCTGTCGGGGTTATGTATCCGAGGGAGAACGAAACTGCGTCGTATATCGTTTCCGAAGGTGCAACCGCGTAAAGGAGAATGAGGAGGGAATACGTAAACGCTCCGACTGCCACTCCGAACAGTATTAACCTGTAAGGATTTTTAATTTTGTCCGAAAGAAAACATACCGTTGCAGAAGTCAAAACACCTGCAAGGCAAGAAAGAACTTCCTTGTTAAGATTTAAGAAACTTCCGATTGCACTTCCGAGAACCGCAGAAGAACCAATTCCGAGAATGTAGGGGTCAGCGAGTGGATTTTGAAGAACTTTTTGGAAAACTGCCCCGCTTGAAGATAAAACTCCGCCAATACTAACCGCAAGCAATAATTCCGAAATCCTTAAATTCCTTGAAACTTCACCGTTTGCGGAAAAAACAAAAGCAAGTGCAATTAGAACTGTTAAAACGGCTTCTGTCAAAAGGAGTTTCTTCTGCACACCTTTCTCCCGAGTCTTTCAGATTCTTTCAAAAAGTAAGGGCTTGGATGAAGAAAAACTTCGCTACACACTACCACTTTCTTACCCCGTTTTTTTAGTTCTTTTAAAAGTTTTCTTCCTTTACCGCAGAAAAAGACGATATCCGCCTTTGAAAAGACATCTTCAAGGAGAACAACAGAAAAAGTTCCTTTCGGTTCAACGTTTGCTCCTGCCCTTTTGAGAACTTCGCCGAAATAACTTTCGCTTCCGGCAGAAACGGGAGGTTTTTCCGAAACCAGAATGAAAACAGTTTTGCCCTTTAAACAAGAAAAACTTGAAATCGCCGTTTCTAAAAGACTTTTAAACCTTTTAGCCTGAAATTCCGGATTTTTATGAAGTATTTTTGCAATTTCTTTCACGGCAATTTCCAGTTCCTTTAAAGTTCTCAATTTGAAAACCCTCAGTTTTGTGTGCTTTTTAAGAACATTTAACGTTTTTTCATCTGTTAAGTTCGTTGCGATAACAATGTCCGGCTTTAAAGACAAAATTTCTTCAATGTCAGGTCTGACGATGTTTCCAACTTTTTTTGCGTTTTTGAGGTTTAGCGAGCAAAAATCCGTAACTCCTACGAGTTTGTCTTTTCCGCCTTCAAAAACTACGATTTCCGTAAGGGCCGGAGAAAGACTAACTATCCTTTCCTGAGCGAATACCGCAAAAAAGAGTAGAAAGAACCATATTAACAATCAACGCCTCCTTGCTTCCTGAACCCCCGCAGGAAGCAAGTTTGTAGGATGCGGGCCGGTCTCCCGGCTTGCAGGGTTGTTGGGCTTTAACCTTCCCAGGGTGCCAGCGTTAACCGAACACCCCAGTGGTTAAAGCCCTTTTTATTCCCTGCTCACGGTTGCGGGGACAGCGCCGGACTTTCACCGGACTTCCCGTTCACCCGCATCCCGTAAAGAAACCTTAAATTACTTTCCGTAGATTTCCTTTGCAGCCTGTTGGAGAAGTTGGTCGTTGTTTTTGAAAGGAGCCATCATCGGATTGTTGGTCTTTTTGGCCTTTTCAACAAACTCTTTTGCTGTCTTTATTTTTGCTTTCAGGTCTTCCTTCTTCGGAGCAAGTGCCCCGTTGTGGCATCCTGCACATTGGGTTTCCCATACTCCGGCAATTGCTTGTCCTCCGAACATTACAGCAACAGCAGTGAGGACAGCAAATTTCTTCATTCTGCACCTCCTCCTTTAACCTAATGGTTGTGGGTTCACAAAACTACCACATTCGCATTTATCTGTCAAGTTGACGA
>CAZZKT010000089.1:0-3538 GCA_964654625.1 uncultured bacterium | reverse complement strand
ATTAAAAACTTGGCGGAGAGGGCGGGATTTGAACCCGCGGTGCGGGGGTTACCCGCACACCCGATTTCGAATCGGGCCCGTTAAGCCAGGCTCCGGCACCTCTCCGCTCCTGAGGTATCTGAAGAACCTTTTAAGCAGTTCTTCCGCTTCTTTGAGTTCTATCCTTTCAACTTTAACTCTGTGATTCAAACGCTCGTCGTCCAACAATCTGTAAAGACTTTCCACTCCTCCAAATTTAGGGTCTTTTGCGGAATAGACAACCCTTTCAATCCTTGCTTGCAGAATGGCTCCGCAACACATAATACACGGTTCAAGTGTGGTGTAAAGGGTGCAACCTTCAAGCCTCCAACTTCCCAGTTTTTTGCACGCCCTTTCTATGGCAATAATTTCTGCGTGAGCGGTGCTTTTTTGGAGAAATTCCTTTGAATTAAATCCCTTTGATACTATCTTTCCGTCTTTTACGATGACCGCTCCTACGGGAACTTCTCCGAGGTAAAAAGCCTTCTTCGCTTCAGAAAGGGCGTGAAGCAGGAAAATCTTATCCAGACTTTCCATTTTCAAAAAACATCTTCAAAAACATTTCTGCCCGCTTTTTCAAGTCGCTAAAAACCTTGCTTTCAACAAACAAACTGTTAGGGTCAATACCTTCTTTTTCAAGTTCGCTTTTGTAAGCAGAAACCCAGACTTCCAAGTCCTTTTCTTCCATCTCAAGATGAAACTGAAGCGCGTAAACGTTGTCTCCGATTCTGAACCCCTGATTTTTATACATAACGGAAGACGCAATTCTTATCCCGTTTTTCGGAATTTCAAAAGTGTCTCCGTGCCAGTGAAAAGCAAGAAACTTGTCGTAAAACAGGTATTCCAGTTTGTCTTGCGGATAAATGTAAAACCAGCCTATTTCTTTTCCCCACTCTCCTTTGTAAACCTCTCCGCCGAACGCTTTTGCTATCAGTTGCGCTCCGAGGCAAACGCCCAGTATCTTTTTATCCTGTTCGTAAAACATGCGAATAAGACTTATTTCCTCTTCAAGGAACGGGTAATCTTTTGCTTCATAAACGCCCATCGGACCGCCCATTATGAGCACGGCACAAAAATCTTTCGGCTCCGGAAAGTTTCCTTTAAAACAACTAAACTCCAAAACCTTGTATCCCATACCTTCAAGAATTTCCTTAAAACTTCCCGGACCCTCAAAAGAAATGTTTTTCAATACTGCAACCTTTTTCAACCTAAACTCCTCCAACGGTTATTTTGGGAATTCTTATCGTTGGCATGCCGTCAGAAACTGGAACTCCCTGTCCGTCTTTACCGCACGTTCCTATGGAAAAGCCGAGGTCGTTTCCGACCGCATCTATCTGCTTTAAGATACTGGGACCGTTTCCGATAATGCACATTCCCCTGATGGGTTCGCCTATCCTTCCCTTTTCTATCATGTATCCCTCTGAAACTTCAAAAACGAAGTCCCCGTTTACAGTGTTAACCTGACCGCCTCCCATCTTTACAACGAGAATTCCGTATTTTGTGTCCGCTATTATGTCTTTCGGGTCATCCGTTCCGGGTGCTATGTAAGTGTTGGTCATCCTGGGAATCGGAGGGTGCTTGTAGGATTCTCTCCTTCCGTTTCCCGTCGGTGCATTTCCCGTCTTTTTTGCTTCCAGGTAGTCATACATAAAGGATGTCAATACGCCGTTTTCTATGAGAACCAACTTTCCGGTTTGATTTCCTTCGTCGTCAAACTTTCCGCTTCCGAAACCGCACTTTAGGTTGCCCTCATCAATGACGGTTATAAACTCTGAAGCCACCTTCTTTCCTATCTTTCCCGAATAGACCGACAGACCTTGATTTGCAAGGTCTGCTTCAAGACCGTGTCCGACCGCTTCGTGTATCATCGTCCCGCCCGCTTTGGAGGAAATAACCACCGTAAACATTCCGGCGGGAGCGGGTTTTGCTTTAAGCATTTTTAACGCTCGCCTTCCGGCCTTTCTGGCTACTTCTTCCGGAGTTGTTTTCTTGAAAATCCCGTAATCTCCGAGGTGGCCGATGGACTCGTGTCCGGTTTGAAGTATCAAGCCGTCGGAAGCCACCACCTCAACCCTGAACACCACCCGGGGTCTTACTTCTTCTGCAATTGTCCCGAGGGTGTTGGCAATGGTTACCTCTTTAACCTCGTCGTAAAGAACCACCGATACCTGTTTAATCTTGTCGCTCAAACTCCTTGCGGTGTCGTTGGCTCTCGTGAGGATTTCTATTTTTTCTTTCACGTCAATGTCAATTGAGTTTCCGCAGTAAAGGTCTTCCGGGTTCACGATGTTCTGATTCAGGGCAACCGGAGAACGGGAAGGAACTCCTGCAGTTTCAACAAGAAGTTTTACCAGAGACTTTACGGACTCCCTTGAAAATTCGTTCGTGTAGCCGTAGTGAGACCTGTTGTCTTTTATTATCCTTATCCCGATTCCCGCGTCAAAACCCGAAGAAACGCTTTCCACTTTGTTTTCTTCACACTTTGCCCTGAAGCAAAACTTCCTCTCAATGAACACTTCTCCGTAATCAACGGAATACTTGGAAAGTTCTTTAACTCCAAAGGTTGCAAGGTCCTTAAAGTCTTCAAGGTTCATCAAGTCCCCCAGTCTCTCAAGTAAAGGAAGTCTTTGTCAACCGTTCGGGGAGAAAGTTTGCAGATGGGAGATGGTTTCCTTTTAAACTGGGAAGTTTTTACGAGTTTCAAGACCCTGTCAACCTTGTCTTCGGGAAAACCTGCCCTTACAATTTCTTCCTTGCGGAGTCTCAATTCCACGTAAGCGCACAGGATTTTGTCAAGGGTGTGGTAGTCTATGCCGAGTTCTCCTTCGTCGGTTTGTCCTGCCCAAAGGTCTGCGGTCGGAGTCTTCTTAACTATTTTTTCCGGAACTCCAACAAATTGCGCAACTTGCCAAACTTGCGTTTTGTAGAGGTCACCAATCGGATTAATATCGTAAGCACCGTCTCCCCAACGGGTGGAATAACCGACCAATAGTTCCGTTTTGTTGCTCGTTCCCACGACGAGACCTTTTTTAAAGTGGGCAAAATCATACAGGATGCTCATTCTTTCCCTTGCAAGTTTGTTTCCTAATCTCACCCTGTCAAGTTTAAATCTTTCAAGGTATGCATCAATCTGCGGAGTGATGTCAACAACGTGAAATTCTATTGAGAGCGTTTCTGCAACAAGTTTTGCATCTTCTACAGAATCAGAAGAACTTGACTTGTAAGGCATAGAGATACCTATGACATTTTCTTTTCCGAGAGCCATGACACTTAAAAAGGCAGTAAGGGAAGAATCAACTCCCCCGGAAAGCCCTACAACGACCTTTTCAAAACCGGCTTTTTTGACTTCTTCCCGAAGAAAGTAAACGATACAGTCAACGACAATTTTCGGATTTTTAAGGTTCAAAACTTCTTCAATTTGCCTTTGGACAAAAGAACTTTCCATCCAACACCCACAACCGACAAAACCTTTTGTGAACCCTATGATATTAACTCCTTTTTAAAGTGTCAAGCGCAAACT
>CAZZKT010000088.1:1546-3547 GCA_964654625.1 uncultured bacterium | reverse complement strand
ATTGAATCAAGAATGGCAATCATTCTCTTGAGTCTTTTATCGTCCAGCATTTTTTCAAGTTGTTTCATTGCCTTGTGAGTTCCGAATCCCGGAATCATACTCGCGATTTGTTTTAGCGGTCCGAGTTTTTGGATGAGTTTTAGTTGTTTTCTGAGGTCTTCAAGGGTGAACTGTCCGGAAAGGAGTTTTTCTTGAAAACTGAGCGCTTCCTTCTCGCTGATTATTTCTTGTGCTTTTTCTGCAAGAGTCGCAACGTCTCCCATTCCTAAGATTCTGGAAGCCATCCGCTCGGGATGAAACAGGGAAAAGTCATCAATATGTTCTCCGGTTCCTACGAACTTTATGGGTTTTCCGGTCACTTCTTTGACGCTGAGAGCAGTCCCTCCGCGGGCGTCGGAGTCTATCTTCGTTAAGACAACTCCCGTCATTCCTACTTTTTCGTCAAAAGCGGTGGCAACGTTTACCGCTTCCTGTCCCATCATTGCGTCAATTACAAAGAGAACCTCTTGAGGATTGATTGCTTCTTTTATCTTTCTTGCTTCCTCAAGCATTTCTTCGTCTATGTGAAGTCTTCCGGCAGTATCAACGATTAAAACGTCGTAGTCTCCTTCCCTTGCCCTTTCAAGGGATAATTTGGCTATGTCAACGGGGTCTTTTTCTACAAAGAAAAAGTCAACTCCCACTTTTTTTGCAAGTTTTTCAAGTTGAACAACGGCAGCAGGTCTGTAAATGTCGCAAGAAGTAAGAAGAACTTTTTTCCCTTGTTTTTTTAAGTAATTGGCAAGTTTTGCAGAAGTCGTTGTTTTACCCGAACCTTGAAGACCTATTAGAAGGATTGAAGAAGGTTTACCGGAAAGGTTGAGTTCGGAAGAACTTCCTCCGAGAACGTTTACCAGTTCGTCGTAAATAATGCCGACAAGAACCCTAAAAGGAGTTATACCGCTCGGAAGTCTTGCACCGATTGCCTTTTCCTTGATTCTTGAAACAATACTTTTGGCAACTTTGTAGTTTACGTCCGCTTCAAGGAGCAAAAGCCTTATTTCTTTTAAACCCTCCTCAAGGGTTTTTTCGTCAATAATTCTTTTTCTTCCGAGTTTTTCAATAACGCTTTGTAACCTTTCCGACAAAACTCCGAACATGAACTAACCTCCCGAACTTTATGGAAGATACTTTACGATTTTCACGGGAAAAACGATGACGAGTCCGTGCTTTATGAGGTGGTTAATCTCTGAAAGGAACTCTTCTACCTTTTCTTTCGTTTCTACGATTTCTATCAGAATGGGAAGGTTTGAACCCAAGTCCAAAAAGGAAAAAGACCTCACTTTTTTGGAGGGGCCGTAGCCCATAATCCCTTTGAAAATGGTAACTCCCGATAAGTTTTTTTCTTTAACTATTTCCAAAATCTTTTTGTAAAGAGGTTTGCCTTCAACCCTGTCCTCTTCCCGTATGTAAATCTTTATCATGTAAGCATCTTCGTGCCGTGTCATAAGAAACCCCTTTCTTTGGATTATACACCAAAATCTGCTTACTTAAAGAGCATAAAGTTGGCAGTCACGATTCCCAAGATTCCGGCAAGGAAGGAAAGGAAAAGATTCAGAAAAACGTTCAGCATTCCCATCAAGCAAGCGTGTTCCTTCAAGATGGTAATTGTTTCAAACGTGAAAGAGGAAAAAGTGGTAAATGCTCCTAAAAATCCCACTACCAAAAAATACCTATACAAAGGGTCTAAAGACGTTTGTAGAAAAACTTGCATTAAAAGGGTTACAAGGAATGAGCCTACAACGTTTACCAGCAGGGTTCCTACGGGAAAAGTTCCGGAAAAGAACTTGGTGGACAGTAAAACCACGAAGAACCTTGCCAGGGCACCCAAAGCACCACCCAAGGCGATGAGAAGATACTTTGCCATGGAAGTTTTACCCCTTTTCGTTGATTTGTGAGGACGGAAATTCTAACACATAACCGGGCTGGTTTTCCAATCCTCCAAGCCAACCGGAATTGGCA
>CAZZKT010000088.1:0-1446 GCA_964654625.1 uncultured bacterium | reverse complement strand
AGAAAATTTCTTCAGGAGGACAGTCATGATAGAAAAAGACCTTGAAGGACTTTTGTCTTCTGTTAACGTTTTCTACCTCTTGGCCGGAGCGGTAATGGTTCTTTCAATGCATGCGGGTTTTGCATTCCTTGAAGCGGGAACAGTCAGAAGGAAAAATCAGGTTAACGCTCTTGTAAAAATCATCGTTGATGTTTCAACCGCTACGTTGGCTTACTTTCTCATCGGATATCCCCTTGCACATAAAGTAAACTTTCTGAAGCCCGCAGGTGAACTTTTACAAAACAACGGATACGAACTGGTAAGGTTCTTCTTCTTGCTGATGTTCTCAGCGTGCATCTCCGCAATAGTTTCCGGAGGAGTAGCGGAAAGAATGAAGTTCAAACCCTATATTCTGGCTGGCTTCTTTCTTGCTGGTGTGGTTTATCCCGTTTTTGAATCCGTTATTTGGGCTGAAAGGTGGTCTGGCAAGTTTCAAGGTTTTGTTGAGAATCTGTTCGGTGCACCAATTCACGACTTTGCAGGTTCAATGGTTGTTCACGGACTTGGCGGTTGGGTAGCCCTTTCTGCGGTGCTGATTCTTGGTGCAAGGATGGGTAGATATGTAAAGGGCAAATCAAGACCGATTCCAGTCAGCAATATTCCATACCTTGCTTTGGGAAGTTGGATTTTGATAATCGGATGGTTCGGATTTAACGTTATGAGTTCTCAAAACATTGAAGGGATTTCTGGACTTGTTGCGGTTAATTCCCTCCTTGCAACAGCGGGAGGAATCTTGGGAGGAACAATCTTCGGTAAAAACGACCCTGGCTTTATTCACAACGGTGCCCTTGCAGGTCTTGTTGCAGTTTGCGCGGGTTCAGACATAATGCATCCCCTTGGAGCATTCATTACCGGTCTTACTGCAAGCGCGATTTTTATAAAGGCGTTTATTTGGGAACAGGAAAAACTGAAAATAGACGACGTCCTCGGAGTCTGGCCCCTTCACGGAATATGCGGAGTGTGGGGAGGAATCTGTGCTGGAATTTTCGGTAAGAAGGTTCTTGGAGGTCTCGGTGGGGTTTCTATCCTTTCACAGGTATTTGGTGCAGTTTTAACCGTCGCATACGGGTTGACCGCTGGATACGTGGTGTATAAACTTCTTGACAAAATAATGGGTATTCGCTTGAGTGAGGAAGAAGAGTTTTCCGGAGCGGACATATCCATTCATCGTGTAACTGCTTATCCAGAAGAAGATTTGAAGGTTGTTGCCCGTTAGATGAAAGTTGTATATATTATCCTTGCAAAGTTGCCCACGTGGCTCAGGTGGTTAGAGCGCACCCTTGGTAAGGGTGAGGTCGGCGGTTCAACTCCGCCCGTGGGCACCATTTTTTTATTGAGAAAACCTTAAATCGGGAGGGAAAGACATGGCAAAGCAAAAATTTGAAAGAAAAAAGCCTCACAAAAACG
>CAZZKT010000087.1:0-3551 GCA_964654625.1 uncultured bacterium | reverse complement strand
AAGTTTGAAAAAATCGCAAGAATGATTATGGAAGAAGAAGTAGAAGTTGAAGAAGTTCGAATTGAAAAAGAAATTTCTTGCAGACTATAGCGTTTTGACAATATAATTGCACGAGAACTCCTTACGGAGAGAGGTAAAAATGAAACTGGACAGAAAAATAATTGAAGAACACGTTAAGTTTGAGGAATACGAGAAAATCGTTGAACTTCTTGGCAG
Organism: uncultured bacterium; assembly: GCA_964654625.1. Lineage (GTDB taxonomy): Bacteria > Aquificota > Aquificia > Desulfurobacteriales > Desulfurobacteriaceae > CAZZKT01. Next base: position 3,335 of record CAZZKT010000087.1, on the reverse strand, counting down.
GGAACCAAACATCGTTGAACTGGGGATTTTTTCCGCTATGTGGTCAGAGCACTGCTCATACAAGTCTTCAAAGGTTCATCTGAAAAAGTTTCCTACCGAAGCACCTTGGGTCGTTCAAGGACCCGGAGAAAACGCAGGAGTCATAATGGTTGACGAGGAAACGAAAACTTGTGCGGTGTTTAAAGTGGAATCCCACAATCACCCTTCTTTTATAGAACCCTTCCACGGTTCTGCAACGGGAGTCGGCGGAATATTAAGAGACATATTCACCATGGGAGCAAGACCCGTTGCCTGCATGGATTCGTTGAGATTCGGAGAACCTACTGACGAAAGGACTAAATATCTTGTAAGAGAAGTTGTTGCGGGGATAAGCCATTACGGAAACTGTGTCGGTGTTCCAACGGTTGGAGGAGAAGTCTATTTTGATGACTGCTACAAGACCAATCCCCTCGTAAACGTTTTTTGCCTCGGACTTACCACGAAAGACAACCTGTTCTACGCAAGGGCCGGCGGAGTTGGTAATCCCGTTATTTACGTGGGAGCAAGAACCGGAAGGGACGGTATCCACGGAGCCACAATGGCTTCCGAAGAATTTTCTTCCGAAGAGGAAACCGAAAAGAAAGTAAACGTTCAAATAGGAGACCCGTTCCTTGAGAAACTTTTGATAGAAGCGTGTCTTGAAGCAATGAAAACCGGTGCGGTTGTTGCCATTCAGGACATGGGAGCGGCGGGTTTGACTTCTTCTTCTGCGGAAATGGCTTCAAGGGGAAAGGTGGGAATAGAACTGTATCTTGATAAAGTTCCTTTAAGAGAAGAAGGTATGACTCCTTACGAAATTATGCTTTCCGAATCTCAAGAGAGAATGCTCTTAATCTGCGAGAAGGGAAGGGAAGAAGAGGTTCTAAAAATCTTCAAGAAGTGGCATTTGAATGCCTGCGTGATAGGTAAGGTAATTGAAGAAAGAGTTTTAAGGGTCTTCTGGAAAGGGGAAATCGTTGCGGAAATTCCCGTTTCCGCTTTAACGGAAAAAGCCGTTGTTTACTACAGGGACTTTAAAGTTCCCTCGTATCTCAAGAAAGTGCAAAAACTTGAAGAGTTTGACGAACCGGAAAACTTGGAAGAGGTGATTTACAAAATCCTTTCTTCTCCGACGATTGCAAGCAAGGAATGGATTTACACCCAATACGACCACATGGTTCAAATAAACACGGTGGGTTATCCGGGAGGAGACTGTGCGGTATTAAGGGTAAAGGGAACCGACAAGGTAATCGGAATAAGTTCTGACTGCAATTCCCGCTACTGCTACTTGAATCCTTACGAGGGAGGGAAGATAGCAGTTGCGGAAGCATGCAGGAACGTTGCTTGTTGCGGAATAAAACCTCTTGCCATAACCGATTGCTTGAACTTCGGAAGCCCTGAAGACCCGGAGGTTATGTGGCAGTTCGTTAAGACTACCGACGGCATGGCTGATGCGTGCAAGATATTGAACGTTCCCGTTGTAAGCGGAAACGTGAGTTTTTACAACGAAACCGTTCTTGAAAACGGTGAAAAAAGAGTGGTCTTTCCGACTCCAACGGTTGTTTGTGTTGGTGCCGGAAAACAAGAAAACGTCATCACTTATGAGTTTAAAACGCCCGGAGACTTCATAGTTCTTCTCGGAGAAAACATCGGAAACATTTCAGGAAGCGAATATCAAAAATTAATGAGAGGAAAATACTCGGGAAACGGACAGTTTTTAAACCTTCAGTTTGAAAAAACCCTTCAGGAAGCAATCGTTGAAGCCTGTGAGAAGAAATTGTTAAAGAGCGCTCACGATGTTTCGGAAGGTGGATTGATTGTCTGTCTCCTTGAAAGTTCTTTCCCTAAACTTCTCGGATTTGAAGTAGAATTTGAGGAGGACTTGAGAACCGACTTTCTGTTGTTTGGAGAAGAACCCTCAAGGGTTGTTATAACGGTTTCGGAAAGTGCAGTGAAAACTGCTCTTGAATTCTTCAAAGAAAGGAGAGTGCCTGCAAAAGTGATAGGAAAAGTTCTGGAAGAACCTTTCGGAACGGTAAAGCACAAAGGAAAAACAATCAGAATAGACCTTAAAAAAGCCAAAAAGATTTACGAAACTTCCTTTGAACGGGCTATTTCTTTTGCAAAGAGTTGAGCGGTAAGTTCGTCATAACCTACCAGTCTGATTTCTCTTAATCCCGTTCCTTCTTTAACGTATTTTATCACCTCGTCAACGATTACTCTCACTCCTTCTTCCTTTGGATACCCGAAAATGCCGGTGCTGATTGCCGGCAAGGAAACCGAAGACAACTTAAGAGAATCAGCCACTTCAAGCGCAGACCTTACAGCACTTCTTAACTTCCTTTCTTCGTCACCTTCTCCCCATACCGGTCCAACGGTGTGAATCACATACTTTGCTTTGAGTTTACCGGCAGTAGTGTAAACAGCCTTACCGACCGGAACAAAACCTATTTTATCGCTCTCTTCCTGAATAATTCTCCCGCCCTTTTTCACTATTGCACCAGCCACTCCTCCGCCGTGCTTTAACCTGCTGTTTGCAGGATTTACTATTGCATCCGTGCTTTCTTCGGTTATGTCTCCGTGAACCGCTACAATGTGAGTTTCGTTTATTTTTACCCTTTCAAGAACCTTTCCGCACATCCTTAAAGCCTCACAACCGAATCCGCATCAACGAGTGATTGAACAACCTCGTAAGCATTTGAGGGAACGCCCACTTCAAGTTTATCAAAAAGGTTAAAGTGGTTCAAGCAAGTTGCACAGCACATAATTTCAACACCTTTATCCTGAAGTTTTTTTAAGGCTTGAAGCACTTCTTCGTCCGCTCCTTTACAAGCAAGTTTAACCGCAGTGTTTACAAGGATTACCTTGGAAGGCAGAGGATTAGCGTTAAGAAACGTTTTGATAAAACCCTTCGTCAAAACTTCTCCGAGTTCTTTATCCTCTCCAACAAAAGTTGAAGTAACTAAAACGACATATGATTTCCCAAAACTTTTTTCAACTTTGTCCTGAAAATCCTTTTCCAGAGTTTCCGAAACATTGCCTTTTACCAACTTCAAGTAATAGCAACCTTCTTTTTCTTCAACTGACACTTTACAACCCGCCTTTTCCGCAAAACGCTTCACATTTTCCTTAGAAGCCCTGTTGTCCACGATTACGACAACTACCCCTGAAGACACGGATTCTAACGCTTCCTTTGTTTTAAGGACGGGAATCGGGCAAGAAAGTCCTCTACAATCAACGACCTTTTTCATTTTCCCCTCTGGAGTTAAGCACTTTTACGGTAAATAATAACTTTTGTTCAATAATACCGCAAGTAA
>CAZZKT010000086.1:0-3552 GCA_964654625.1 uncultured bacterium | reverse complement strand
AGGTCGTCAGCAAAAGTGTGGGAAAGAATTTTATAGTTCCGGAGAATTTAAAAGGAAAGATTACCATCATTTCATCTTCTCCCATTTCAAAGAAAGAACTTTATAACCTTTACCTTGCGGTTCTTGACGAACTCGGATTTCAAGTGGTTGATTACGGAAGCTTTGCAAAGATTGTAAGAAAGAGAAATGCTCCAAGGGAAACCCCGGATATTTCAAAACCTTCCGAAAAGGGAGAGAAAGTTACTACCTACATCATCGTTCTTTCAAATCTTCAAACTTCTCAAGTGGGCAGTCTCGTCAGAAATCTCCTTTCACCCATAGGCAGAGTCAGTTTTGTGAGAGACGTAAATGCAATTATTATCACGGACAAGGAAAAAAACATAAAGAGAATAGAAAAAATATTGAGAAAAATAGACTCCTCTCCGGTAAAACTCGTTTTAAAGTCCTTTGAACTGAAAAACGCACGGGCAAGAGACGTTGAGAAGATACTTTCGTCTTTGTTTAGAAGGACGTTTGCCCTTGAACTTACCAGACACTTCCCAATTCCGGGCAGAGAATACTTCCATTTTGTAGTAGATGACAGAACAAACACCCTGTTTGTCGTAGGGACCGAAGGAATAATCAAAAGGATTGAAAAAATCCTCGGAAAACTTGACAAACCTCTTGAACTTGAAAAAGGATACATTCACATTTTAAAACTCAACTACGCATTTGCAGAAGACGTTGAAAAAGTTTTAAAAAGATTGCTTTCAAGAAACTACAGGAACAGGGCGGGTTTTTCCGGAAAGGTTGAAATCGTAGCGGACAAAGCAAGCAACTCGCTTATAGTAATTGCTTCACCGAACGATTTTAACCTTGTAAAAGAAATAGTTTCCGGCATTGACATAAAAAGACCTCAAGTTTTTGTTGAAGTTCAAATCGTTGAAATGTCAATGGACAAACTTTTGCAAATGGGAGTTGAGTGGAAATTCTTGGCACGGGGCAAACTCGTTCCCTTTGGAGGAAGTCTTTACGGAAACCTGCCGATTGAAGAAGGGTATCCTTCCGCTTCTCCGGGACTGTTACTCGGTCTTGCCAAGTGGAGAGGAAACACTCCGGACATTGGTCTTTTAATAAACGCTTATGCAAAGGAAGGAGGCGTTAATGTAATAGCCACTCCCCAAATTCTCACCCTTGACAACGAAGAAGCGGAAATCAACATTACTCAAGTCATTCCATACTCAACGGGCGTAAAATACGATGCAAACAACAATCCGGTAATAACTTACGACTACAAGGACGTTGGAATTACGCTGAGAATCACCCCGCACATTACCGCTTCCGGAGAGGTAAGACTTAAAATCTACGAAAAGGTGGAAGACGTTGTAGGTTATGCCAACGCGGACCAAACCGCTCCCATTACTTCCAAAAGAGAAGCAAAAACAACGGTTGACGTAAAAGACGGACAGACCCTCGTAATCGGCGGTTTGATTAAGAGCAAGAAGATTACCACCGTGGAAAAGGTTCCCATCCTCGGAAACATTCCGTTGTTCGGCAATCTCTTCAAGAAGACCGGACATCAAATTGAAAAGACAAACCTTCTCGTTTTTATTACTCCAAGAGTTGTAAGAACCGTTGAGGAAGAAAACCTTCTTACCCGTAAGAAATTTGAGATTTACAGGAAGAACGTTCAAAACATTCAAAAGTCAAGAAAGGGAATTTTCTCCGACATAAAGGGATTCGGAAAGTTTGAAATAGAAGACGAGGACGTTCTTAATGTTAAGTGAAAGAGAATTCCTTGAACTTCTGAAGAACAAGAACTTGATTCCCGAAGGAAACTATCAGCGTTTTTCACAAGTTGTTGGAATTGTTAAGTGGGACAGCGAGGAGTTAAAAAACGCTTTCAAAGAAGCGGGATTTGAATTTCTTGAAAGCATTGAAAAAGCGGAAAACCTGAACGAAGTTCCTTACCAGTTCGTGAGAAAGGAACGGTTAATTCCCTTAAAGAAAGAAGGAAAAACCCTTGTAGTAGCGACGGACAATCCTTTTAATGTTGAAGGTTTGAAAAAACTAAAATGGTTAACTTCTTCCCCCGTAAAGGTTGTTGTTGTTCCTTTTGATGAAATAAACAGACTGTTGATGGAAGAAACGCAAGAAACCGAAGAGGAAGTTGAAGAAGAAGTAAAAGAAAGCGAAGACATCCTTGCAATTACGGACGAAGCACCCATCGTAAGGCTTGTTAACGACATTCTTCTTGCTGGAGTTAGGGCAAGGGCAAGCGACATACACTTTGAACCCCAGAAGGACAAAATGAGGGTAAGGTTTAGAATAGACGGTGTCCTAAAAACCGTCAGGACAATTCCCCTTTCTCTTGTTCCTGCGGTGGTTTCAAGGTTAAAAATAATGGCCAACCTTGACATTGCAGAAAAAAGGCTTCCCCAAGACGGAAGGATATTCATAAAAGTGGGAGGGAAAGAAATAGATGTCAGGGTTTCTACCCTTCCGACCGCTACGGGAGAAAAGGTGGTTCTGAGACTTCTCCTAAAAGAATCCATCCTTTTTACTACCAAGGAGTTGGGATTCCTTGAGGACGACTACGAAAAATTTGAAAAACTTATTAAAAGCCCTTACGGAATAATTCTTGTCACCGGACCGACGGGTTCTGGAAAGACAACAACTTTGTATGCTGCTCTTTCCGAAATCAACAGCGAGGAAGTAAACATAGTAACCGTTGAAGACCCGGTAGAATACCAACTTGAAGGAATTTCTCAAGTTCAAGTAAAACCAGAAATAGGATTGACATTCGCAACCGCTCTGAGAAGCATACTGAGACAGGACCCGGACATAATAATGATAGGTGAAATAAGGGATTCCGAAACTGCGAACATTGCCATCCATTCTGCACTTACGGGACACCTCGTCTTTTCAACGCTCCATACAAATGATTCCGCGGGAGCCATAACAAGGCTTATTGACATGGGCATAGAACCGTTTTTGGTATCCTCTTCCGTTATCGGAGTGGTTGCTCAAAGGCTTGTGAGAAAGGTTTGTCCCTACTGTTCTGAAGAAGTAAAGCCAACGGATGAAGAACTCAGGGAACTCGGAATTGAGGACTATCGGGGAACAATAAGGAGGGGAAGGGGTTGCGAACAATGTTTTGGAACCGGATATCTCGGAAGAACCGCTATTTATGAAATACTTGTTGTTGACAAAGAAATCAGAAAGGAAGTTCTCAGGTCCAGCGATTCGGACGCAATAAAAGAAGTTGCGGTTTCAAAAGGAATGAGAACCCTCAGGATGGACGGAGCTTTAAAGGTAATCAAAGGAATAACAACCCCCGAAGAGGTTTTGAGGGTTACAAAGGTTTAGAAGAATTCTACGAGCAGGGTATTATCACAAAGAAGCAAATTTCTTGAGGAAGCAAATTCCTTGCCATTTGCCGTAGTGCCGAAAAGATAATATTTTTCCTTCGTGTAGGAAGGTTTTAGGAGGAGGTTTTGTTATGCTCCCAGTTTTACCTATTGACACTCCATCTTTTGAGAAAATCAGAAAAAAGGGCTACCTTTACGTTGA
>CAZZKT010000085.1:0-3630 GCA_964654625.1 uncultured bacterium | reverse complement strand
AACAAAGAATAACTCTCTTTGCGTTCTTTTCCTCTACGCCAGGTGTGGTAGAATTGTGGCGTGTAGCAGGTTTTTGCGGGAGAATCACAAATGGAGGAAAGAAAAATTTTAAAGCATCTAAAAGAACTTGTAGGAAGTGAAAAAGTAAAGGATTCTTACACTTTCAGGGTTTCCTACTCTTACGATGCCACTCCCATGGCCGTGGGTGAAGTTCCTTTGGCGGTTGTGTTTCCCGAAAGTTCCGAAGACGTTTCAAAGATTTTGAAGTTTGCAAACGAAAACAAAATTCCCGTTTTTCCAAGGGGAGCAGGAACAGGACTAACGGGAGGAGCAATTCCCAAAAAGGGAGGAATAGTCGTTTCCTCGGAAAAAATGAACAGGATTTTATGCGTGGAAGTGGAAAATCTTTCTGCAGAAGTTGAAGCGGGCATCATCACCTTTGACTTCCAAAAAGAAGTTGAAAAACTCGGTCTTTTTTATCCTCCAGACCCTTCAAGTTACAGGTATTCCACGATTGGCGGGAACATAGCGGAAAATGCTGGCGGTCCAAGGTGCGTTAAATACGGAGTGACAAAAGACTACGTTTTGCAACTTGAAGTTGTCTTTCCCGACGGTTCGGTAGTGAGTCTCGGTTCAAAAACGGTAAAAAGTGTTGCGGGGTATGACTTAAAAAGCCTTGTTGTCGGTTCGGAAGGAACTCTTTGCTTCATAACGAAAGCAAGGTTAAGGTTGATACCGAAACCCAAAAGGGTGATTACGATTTCTGCATTTTTTGAAACTCCGGAAGATGCAAGTTCCTGCATAACCGGAATCTTTGGAAGAGGAATTCTTCCTTCTGCTTGCGAGTTTATGGACGGAAACTCAATAAAAACCGTGAAGAACTACGGAAATCTCAAAATCCCGACCGCGGATGCCTTGCTGATAATAGAGGTTGACGGTTTCGGAGAAGAAGTTAACTGTCAAGCGGAAGAGGTTAAGAGAACGTGCGAAGTTTTCGGTGCAAAACTCGTGAAGATTGCCGAAAATGAAAGAGAAAGAGAAGAACTCTGGAAAGTAAGGAGAATGCTTTCACCTGCAATCGGAAGGTTGAAAGACAACAAGATAAACGAGGATGTAGTGGTTCCAAGGAGTAAGTTAACCGAACTTTTATCCGGCGTTTACAAGATAGCCGAAAACTACGACCTGACCGTGGTTAACTTCGGGCATGCAGGAGACGGCAACATTCACGTCAACTTTATGTATTCTGATGAGGAAAAAGATAAGGTTGAAAGGGCGATTGATGAACTGTTTGAACTGGTTTTAATGCTTGACGGTTCAATTACCGGCGAACACGGCGTCGGAATAACGAAAAAGAAGTATCTTCCGGAAGAGGCAAAGAAATCCTTGGAACTCATGAAGAAAATCAAGAAATTGATTGACCCCAACAACATTATGAACCCCGGAAAAGTATTTGACCTTTAAGGGGTGAAAAGATGGACATAGCAACGCTTCTGGGAATCGGCGGAGCGTTCTTGCTCATAGCAATCTCAATAGTAATCGGAGGAAGCCCAGGAGCGTTTATAAACATCCCTTCAATCCTGATTACCGTCGGAGGCGGATTAAGTGCGGGAATGGCCGGTTTTCCGTTGGGAGAATTTGTAAACGGATTAAAAGCAATTACGAAAGCGATAAACCCGGGAATGCCGGACCCCATTGAAACCGTTGATTTCCTCTTTGACATAGCCAAGAAGGCAAGAAAGGAAGGAATTCTTGCCCTTGAAGCGGACATAGATGCTTTTTACGCAAGAGACCCATTTTTCGGAGACATTATGAGAATGCTCATTGACGGTCTTGAAATTGAGGAAATTAAAAGTTCTGCGGAAAGTTCTATGGCCCGTATAGACCAAAGCCTTTCAACAGAAGTATCCGTGTGGGAAACGCTCGGGGACCTGTTCCCGGCGTTTGGAATGATTGGAACTCTCATCGGTCTTATTCAAATGCTTCAAAACCTCTCGGACCCCTCTGCCCTCGGTCCCGGAATGGCAGTTGCAATGATTACAACGCTTTACGGAGCAATACTTGCCAACTCTTTATGCATTCCAATTTCAAGAAAACTCAAGTATTACAAGGACATGAGGCTTTTGTATCTTGAAGCATACATACTGACTGCCGAAGCCATTGAAAAAGGTTTGAACCCCAACATACTCAAGCAAAAGATTGCGGGTCTTTTGGGCGTTGAAGTCAAAGAGGGTTAAATGAATGGCAAGAAAGAAAAAAGAAGAATGTAAAGCCCCTCCGGCGTGGCTCACAAGTTTCGGAGACCTTATGTCCTTGCTTTTGACTTTTTTCATCCTCCTCTACTCAATGTCAACGATTTCCCTTGAAAGGTTCTATCAAGCCGTAAGGGGAATCATAGAAGCCTTCGGAGGACACTACGTAATCTACAGGGAAAGGGTAATCAGAGGAAGAAACATCCCGATAGAGTTTCCGAAAACTTACCCGAAGATTCCCTCCCGAGCCAAAATAGAGAAAAAAGTAAAAGAAATAAAAAGCATACTTGAAAGCAAGGGAATAAGAGCGGAAATTTCCAAGTTCGGTTCAACAATCAGGTTAAGGATAAACACCGACAGAATTTTTCCTCCGGGAAGCGACAAACCTTATCCGGAAGCAATTCCTTTAATTATGACCCTGTGCAAAAAACTTATGGAACTCAACCTTCCAATAACGATTGAAGGACACACGGACAACAGACCCATTCACACGAAGAGATTTCCTTCAAACTGGGAACTTTCTGCAAGCAGGGCAATAGTGATTTTGAGACTGTTTATGCAGTGCGGATACGACCCTTCAAAACTTTCCGCTTCCGGTTGCGGCGAGTATAGACCCATTGCACCCAACGACACACCCGAAGGAAGAGCAAGGAACAGGCGGATTGAATTTGTCATTCACCTGCCGATTTGAACCTTTTGACGGAAAGTCATGGCAAGGAGAAAGAAGGAAGAATGCAAAAAAGCCCCGGCGTGGCTTACAAGTTTCAGCGACCTTATGTCCTTGCTTTTGACTTTCTTCATCCTCCTTTACTCAATGTCCACCCTTGACATAACCAAAGCCATAAAGTTCCTCTCCTACTTTCAGGGAGAGCGGGCAAAAAGTTTTGAGAAGTTTTCAATCGTAAAACCGGTGAAAATCTACACCGTTGACGTTGCAAGAAAGATTAAAAGAATCATCAGAAGGATTCTTCCCGTTTACGGTTATCAAATAGTCGTTACTAACAATTACGTGGTCATCAGGTTGTTTGATAAAATCCTTTTCAAAGAAAACTCGGTTGAACTGACCGACAGGGCTAAAAAAGCCCTCGTAGAAGTAGCAAAGATTATCAAGTCTTTGCCGGGAAAATACAAAATTAAGGTTGAGGGACACACCAGCGAGGACGAACCAACTAAACCGATACCCGGAATTTACGACAGTTGGGACCTCTCAATCAGAAGGGCGACGGCAGTCGTTAGATTTCTGGAAAAACAAGGAGTTCCACCGAACCTTATGGAGGCAAAAGGTTACGACTACATGCGACCCCTTTACAGGTGGAAGAACCCCATCCTTCAAAAGAGAAACAGGAGGGTTGAGATATACATAATGCTTGAAGAGCCGAGG
>CAZZKT010000084.1:0-3639 GCA_964654625.1 uncultured bacterium | reverse complement strand
CCAAAAAGGGGTATCATTACGGAGACAGGAAATTAAAGAAAGACTTTGCAAAGAGGGGTGAATCTTGCCTTTCTTGTAAGAAGTTAGTATATTCTAACATCGCTTGGAGGAGCATATGAAGTTGGCAGAAGTTAAAGCAGGAAGGGAAGTGAAAGTTGTGGAGATTTATGGAGGCTTTGGAATTAGAAGAAAACTTGCTTCCGTTGGCATCTTTCCGGGAGCAAAGGTGAAAGTGGTAAAAAATCCTCCCGGTCCCGTAATAGTTGAAACGTCGGGAACAAGATTCGCAATAGGAATGGGAATGGCAAGGAAGATAGAGGTGGAACTTGAATAAACTGAAAGTTGTTCTCGTCGGAAATCCGAACGTAGGGAAGACCGCTCTTTTAAATGCACTTACGGGCAGAAAGGAAAAAACGGGAAACTGGCCCGGCGTAACGGTTCAAAAGCGAACAGGAATGTTTAACTTCAGGGGAGTGGACATTGAAGTAATAGACTTACCCGGAGTTTACACCCTCTCTTGCGAATCAATAGAAGAAAAAGTGGCAAGAGATTTTTTGATTTCCGGAGACTACGACGTAGTGGTCAACATAGTGGACGGAGAATCTCTTGAAAAAAGTTTTTATTTAACCTTGGAACTCCTTGAAATGGGAATAAACCCGATAGTTGCGGTAAACAAGATAGATGCGGTTCAAAACTTAAAGTCTTATGTGAAGAACCTCTCAAAGATTCTCGGGCTGAAAGTCGTTCCGGTTTCCGCAATAACAAGAGAAGGGCTTGAGGAACTTTCAGAAAACATATTAAAACAAGCACTTGAAAAAGAAGTTTCTTACTTTCAGATAAGGTATCCCGAAGAAATTGAAAACGCTATTTCTCTTCTTGAGTTAAAACTTCAATCTTCTAAGTCTTTTCTTAAAGAACTGCCGAAAAGGTGGATTGCGGTCAAACTTCTTGAAAACGATAAAGAAATTGAAAATCTTACAGTAAAGTCGTTCGGGGAAGAGTTTAAAGAACTTTTGGAAAAAATTTTGAGTGACCTCAAAAACAAACTTAAAAGTGAACCGGGAGAGGTAATAATAAAAACGCGCTTTGAAACTGCCAAACAACTGACAAAAGGAGTTTTTGAAGAAAGTCTTTCAAGCGTTTCAAGGATTGAAGATTGCGTTGACAAGTTTTTGACCCATCCGCTGACCGGAATACCCGCTTTTGCTTTGATAATGTTTTTTGTCTTCAAGTTAACATTTCTCGTCGGAGACTGGCTCGGCGGACTGGTGGACGATTTCTTTTCAAGGGTCTTGCCGGACATTGTTAAACACCTTCACCTTCCCGGCTTTGTTGAATCACTCGTAAATGACGGAATTCTTGCAGGAATCGGGGCGGTCCTTACCTTCCTTCCGCTCCTTGCAACCCTTTACTTTCTTATGGCGTTTCTTGAAGACACCGGATATATGGCAAGGGCTTCCGCTCTTTGGGACAACTTCGTAAGAATCTTCGGACTGAACGGTGCTTCGGTTATTCCCCTCATACTCGGTTTTGGTTGCAACGTTCCGGCAGTTTTTTCTACGAGAACCATAAAGTCCGAAAAGAAAAGGCTCATAACGATGATGATTATTCCTTGGATTTCCTGCAGTGCAAGACTTCCCGTTTATGTCTTGTTCACTTCTGCTTTCTTCAAAGAACACCAAACTGCAATAGTTATTTCTCTCTACTTCCTCGGAATTTTCTTTGCACTGCTTTTTAGCCTTGTCCTGTCAAAGGTTTTTCCGGGAGACGAAGAATTTTTCATAGAACTCCCCAGATACCGACTGCCGAGCCTGAGGTTGGTTTTAAACCAAACTTACATAGAAGTTAGAGAATTTTTCGTTAAGGCCGGAACGGTCATTCTTGCGGTATCCGTCGTTATATGGATTCTTGCGAGTTTACCTCCCGGCGTTCCTTACGCTTCGGAAAGTTCTGTTCTCGGCTCTATCGGTAAAAAACTCGTGGCAATCTTTTCCCCCATGGGCATTGAAGATTGGAAACCGGTAGTGGCTTTGATAACCGGTGCGATTGCCAAAGAGGTGGTCGTCGGAACGCTGGGAACGCTTTACGGCAATGAGGAAAGCCTTGCTCAAGAACTAAAAAGCACCTTTACTCCGGAAAGTGCCATTGCGTTTATGATTTTTACCCTACTTTACATACCCTGCATTGCCACGATTGCAAGCATTAAACAGGAAACGGGAGGATGGAAGTATCCTCTAATCTTAATAGGCGTGGAACTCGTAGTCGCATGGCTGGTTGCGGTCGGAATCTACAACCTGCTGGTTTAGTCTCTTTACAATCTCCATTATGCTGACCGCTCCGAGGTCCTGTCCCGAAATGTAATAAACGCTGTTGTTTACTGCAAGAGAGACAATAACGAACGTTTTTCCTTTAAAAGTAAAAAATCCTGCGAACCACTCGCACCTTCCTTCCGGATATGTGAGTTCTGAAAGCGTTCCCGTTTTTCCTCCGACAAGGACATTCGGGAACCTTCTTTTCAGAATCTTAAAATACTTTTTCGTTGAGGCAGTTCCGCTTTTAACAGTCTCTATCATGAGGTCTTTGATAATCTCAGAAGTTTCTGAAGAAACGACTTTTCCGAAAGAACTTTTCGTAAACTCCCACAAAACTTTCCCGTTTTTATCTTCCACCTTTTCTATCAGAAAAGGTTTGGGCATCGTTCCGTTGTTCAAAAACGTTGAAACGATTAAACCCAAGTGGAGAGGACTCGTTCTTGAAATTCCGAGCCCTGCCCCGAGAAGGGCAAGTTCGTTGTCATCAAGAGGGTTTCTTACGATTCCCCACGGGAAGTTGTAAGCCTTACTGTTAAAACCGAATTTTCGGGCTGTTTCCAACAGTTCTTCCCTTCCGATGAGCCTTGCAACGTTGCCGAAAAACGGATTGGCAGACAGGGAAAAGGATGAAGTAAAGTCCCTTTTAAGCCACAGTTTGCTTTTCAGCCAAACCGTCGGAGAACAAGAATCCTCTACTCCTCCACAGCACAACACGGTGTTCTTTTTCAGCAAGCCACTTTCAAGACCCGCAGATGCGGTTATGAGTTTAAAGGTTGATGCGCAAGGGAAAGTATTTTTAAAAACCAGGTTGGGATACTCAAGACTTGAAGCAAGAGCAAGGATTTTTCCGTCGGGACTCATCAATACGACCGCTCCATACTTTACTTTGAACCTTTTTAACAATCTCTCCAGGGCTTCTTGTAATTCGGGTTTTACGGTGAAGAAGACTTTGTAGTTTTCATCTTCAAAAACATAACTGCCGTTTTCCAGCTTTGCTTTTTTCCAGAGGTTAAATTGGTATGAAAAGTCAGAAGTGATTTTTCTGACGACTTCAAGCCGATTTTGGTGGGAACAAGCGGTAAGCACTAAAACAAGCAGAACGATTAGTGCTTTTTTCACGCTCATCCGTTGAATAATCCTAACCTTATACAAGTGCTATTTAAAAGCGCTATCAGAGAAAAGCGATGTCTATTATACCACAGCAAGTTCTGATACAAGTTTAGGCAAAAACCAATTCCGTGTAGGCATGAACCGTTTTTTCAGACTATTTCTTGTTAACGAAGAAGAGTAAAGATAAACTCGGCCACACAAGAAGTTTTTCCAGGAG
>CAZZKT010000083.1:0-3803 GCA_964654625.1 uncultured bacterium | reverse complement strand
CTCCAAACTGAATATCACACAAGACCTTATACTCGGGAACGTTTCGGTAAAGTTCGTTGTGAGAGCCTACTGCCTTGATTTTTCCGTCCTTCATAAAAATGACCTCATCGGAACTCAATGCGGTGTTCAGCCTGTGGGCTATGGATATAACAATCTTGTCCTTGAACTTTGACTCTATAGCCTTTTGAACTGCGGATTCTGTTTCGGAATCAAGGGCACTCGTAGCCTCGTCAAGAATGAGAATTTCTGGATTTCTCAAAACTGCCCTTGCTATTGCTATTCTCTGTTTCTGTCCGCCCGAAAGGGAAATTCCCCCTTCTCCAATCAAAGTATCATAACCGTTCGGCAAACTTTCTATAAAGGAGTGAATGTTGGCAATCTTGGCACTTTCCACAATCTCTTCAAAACTCGCATCGGGCTTGCTTATTGCAATATTTTCCCTTACAGAAGCGCTAAAAATAACGATGTCTTGACTCACAAAACCTATCTTCCTTCTCAAACTTTCCACGTTGAACTCCCTAAGGTCCGTATGGTCCGCAAGAATCAAACCTTTTGTCGGTTCGTAAAACCTCGGAATCAAACCAACCAACGTTGACTTTCCACTGCCCGTTTTTCCGACGATTGCGTATCTCTTTCCCTTTTCAAAGGAAACGTTTATGCCCTCAAGAGCAAATCTGTCCGCACCGGGATACTTAAACCACACATCCGCGAAAGTAATTTTTTCAACTGACCCAAATTCCTTGCTTCCCTTTCTCAAACTCCTTTCGGAGCTAAGGACCATAATTCCTCTAACCCTTTCCGCAACGGCAGAAGATTGTTGAATTCTTCCATAGTCTTGGCCAAGTTTTCTGACTGGCTCGTAAGCCATTATTAGAGCTATCACAAAAGAGAAGAAAGCCCCCGGAGAAAGTTCTCCCCTGACTATTTTCATCCCTCCGTAAAAAATCAAAAAACCGACAACAATTGCAGAAATCAGTTCAACAATCGGATGGTATATTCCCTCAACCTTCCTAATCTTCATAAATCTGCCGAGATACGCCCTGTTTTCCTTCTTAAACTTTTCAAAGAAAATATCCTCCGCAACAAGAATCTTGATTTCCTTAAGGTTTTTTGCACCTTCAAACAAATATTCCATCATACTTTCAAGTCTTTCTTGCATTTGAGTGGTGTATTTCCTGATTCTTTTGCTGATAAGGGAAATCACATATCCGACGAAGGGAAGTCCGACGATTCCTATTGTTGCAAGTTCAAAGTCCTGAACAAATAAAACAATTATCAGCGCTATTGCAGTGAATAAACTCCTTAAAAACGTTGCTATCTGGCGGGAAGTAAAATCTTGAAGCAAACTCGTATCGTTCACGATTCTTGAAATCAATCCTGCAGAGGTTTTCGTAGAAATCAGTTCAAGAGGAGCGAACAAAACCTTTCTGTAAAGGTCTTCCCGGAGTTTTGTAATTGTTATCTGCCCGATGTAGGACATGGAATAGTAGTTCACAAAGTATGCAATTCCGTCAAGAATTGCGAGAAGAATCAGAATGAAGGGTATGAGTTTTATCATTCTTTCGTCTCTTTCAACAAAAACCGTGTTGACGACAGTCTTAACAAAATACGCAAGGTAGGAGGTAAAAAAAGCGTGGCTTATGAGGGATACCACACTTACAACTATTAAGAACTTGTAGTCTTTGAGGTATCTGAATATCCACCACGGAAAGTTCCTCATTTCTTCTCCTGTTCTTCGGGATACTCAACCCTTGAATGGTAAATTCCGGAAAGGACTTTCTTAAAGACTTTTTCTATTACAGAAATGTCCTTCAAAGACAACCCGCTCTGATTTAGTTGTCCGTCTTCTACCACTTCCATTATCAGATTGTGAATCAGTCGGTCAATATCGTTTCCGCCGTTTTTGTTCTTGTAAGACCTGACACCCGCTTCAACGGTATCCGCAAGCATCACAATACCCGCTTCTTTAAACTGGGGCTTGGGACCGGGATATCTGAATTTGCGTTCGTCAACGTTCTCTCCGCTTTGCTTTGCCTTGTGATAAAAGAACTTCATAAGTTTTGTGCCGTGGTGCTGTTTGATAATGTCTATGACTTTTTGCGGAAGGTCGTATTTTCTTGCAAGTTCTTCTCCGTATTCAACGTGGGACTTTAAAATCCCAACGCTCTTTTCCGGCGGAATTTTGTCGTGAATGTTTACTCCGTTATTCTGGTTTTCCGCAAAAGCAAGGGGATTCTTCAACTTCCCGATGTCGTGGAACAATCCGCCCGCTTTGGCAAGAAGTGCGTTTGCTCCTATTGCTTCCGCAGCAGCCTCGGAAAGGGTTGCGGTCATTACAGAATGACTGTAAGTTCCGGGAGCCTTTAAGATGAGTTTCCTCAAAAGGGGGTGGTTCAGGTTAATGAGTTCCATGTAAACGAGGTCGGTTGTAAACTTGAAAATGTTTATGAACAAAGGACTCAAACCGTTTACGACGACCGCAGTTATCCCCGCACCGATTAAACTCAAAACGGGCAGTGCTATCATTTCGGGAACGAACTTCAACCCGTTTGAAAAAACAAGCACCACTTCTTGCATTAACCCGACGGAAATCCCCATGATTGCAGAACTTTGATAAATCAGGTTTCTGCTCCTGTATTTTCTTGAATCAAACGCAGAAAGAACGCTACCGAAAATAACGGGTATTATGAAAAGTTCCGGCTTCGGATAGACAAGTCCGGGTATCGTAGCAACCGGAAGGGAATGAATAACCGCAACCTTCTTTGTTATGAACATTGAAGCAAATATCACCGACGAAACTACCGGCACGTAAAACAGGTGGGTGCTACCGGGAATATTGAAGGTTTCCGCAACAAGTTTTGACAGTTCTCCGAGAACTTTTATGAGGAAAATGTCAAGGGAAACGACACTCATTGAAAAAACTACGTTTTTAAAAGTGTAAGCGGAAGGACTCGTAATTTTATACAACTTCAAAAGAAGGAAAAACATTGCAAGGGATAGCAAAAACAGAGAAACATACTTGTTCAAACTCTTAAACCTCGGATGCTCGCTCCTTAACAGTTCTATCTTCCTTGCGGTTTCTTTTGATACCCTTTCTCCCCTCTTTACAAGGAGTTCTCCCTTTTTGAGAACGAGGTAAACCGGCTTGACTTTTTCTTCCGCTTTTTTAACAAGTTCTTCGGTGGTTTCCTTCTCAAAAACGTAGTTCGGCTTCACAAGGGGATAAACGAGTTCTGAAATTTCCTTTGCTCTTTTCTTGCTCGTAAACTGGGACAAGTCCTGCTTTAAGTTTTTTCCGACTTCTTCAAGTTTAATGATGTTCTTAAAAGACTTCCGGAAAGTCTCTTCGCCTTTTTTGACTTCAAGTTTTTTGTAGCCTTGGGGAACAACATCCGCAATGCCTCTCCTGTAATAAAGTTTCAAAATTTCTTCAACGATTCTCTTTTCCTTTGAAGTGAGGTTTCCGATTGAGGAAATCTTCTCAAGGGTTTCTTCTTCCGCTCCCTCCCTGAAGGAATAAACGGGCAAAACCTTTTTTCTCGCTTTTTCTTTAAGTTCTTCCGTTTTTTCAACGTCCTTTATCCTGATATTGTAAGGAGAGCGAATGTCAACGGGACTTATTTCTCCCGGCTTGAGACTCGGGATGTTCACAAGATTCATAGGAAGCATAATCAGGGTTGAAATTACCGAAACAGCAATAACTATTCCCAATATCCTGAAATCAAACCTTCCTTCCACTTTCATACTCCTCGTAAGCCCTTATGATTTCCTGAACCAACCTGTGTCTCACTACATCTTCTCTT
>CAZZKT010000082.1:0-3807 GCA_964654625.1 uncultured bacterium | reverse complement strand
CTCGTAAGCCCTTATGATTTCCTGAACCAACCTGTGTCTCACTACATCTTCTCTTGTAAACTCAATGACTTCTATTCCGTTTATGTCCCTCAAAATCTTGAGGGCTTCTACAAGTCCAGAGCGTTCCTTTGAAGGCAAGTCTATTTGGGTAACATCCCCGGTTATGACAACCTTTGAACCGAAGCCGAGTCTTGTAAGAAACATTTTCATCTGTTCTCTGGTAGTGTTTTGGGCTTCGTCAAGGATGATAAAAGCATCGTTGAGAGTTCTTCCCCTCATGTATGCCAGAGGTGCTACCTCAAAAATGTTCTTTTCCAAGAGCGTAGAAACCTTTTCGGGTTCAAGAATTTCAAAGAGGGCATCGTAGAGAGGTCTCAAGTAAGGGTCTATCTTTTCCTGAAGCGTGCCGGGAAGAAAGCCGAGTTTTTCTCCCGCTTCAACCGCAGGTCTTGTAAGGATAACCCTGTTGACCCTTCCCTTCTTGAAGTAGGAAATCGCCATTGCAACCGCAAGATAAGTCTTCCCGGTTCCCGCAGGTCCCACTCCGAAAACCACATCGTTCCTTCTTATCGCCTCAACATACCTTTTTTGAGTGGGAGTTTTGGCAGTAATCTTCTTGCCGGTGTAGGTTGTTACTATTTCCTCGTTAAACTCTACAAACCTCGGAGTTTTTTTTGCGGAAAGTTGGGTCATGAACATGTCCATGTCCGCCTTGGTCAGTTTGTATCCCGACTTGACGAGTTTCTCTATCTCCTTGAGAAACCTTTCGGCCCTCTTCTCGTTTTCCTCCTTACCGCTAATCATAATTTCGTTTCCCCTTGACCCCACTTTAACATCAAGGATTTCGCCTATTCTTTTAAGATTCTCTTCCCCGTAACCGACAACCGTGTAAAACTCCTCGGGTGCAAGTTCAAGCGTAAGTCTTATCAAAGTTACCCTCCTCTTACCTCAACACAGGAAGTTCCTCCCACGTTTTTAATCCTCAGGATAAAATCTCCAATCCTTTCAAGTTTGCTATCGTGAGTTACCACAATCAACTGCTTAATGTTTCCCTTTAATCCTTCCAAAATGTCAGCAAGAAAATTTACTCTTTCTTCGTCAAGGTGGATAGTGGGTTCGTCCAAAATTAAGAGTTCCAGATTGTTGTTAAAGTATTTCGCAAGGGCAAATTTTAAAGAAAGAGCAAAAGCCACTTGTTGCCCTCCAGAAAGTTCCCTTACGGAAAACTCTCCGCCGTAAGGGCCACCCGCAAATGCGGTAAGGTCTTCGGTGAGTTTGATTTCACCGAAATGGAAGCCGAAATCTTTAAAGATTTCTTCGCAGTATCTTTTTACCTCGGGCAGATATTCTTTCCTTGCAAGGCTGAGAAAACCGTTCTCAGGATGAAAAGCCTTAACGAGTTTGTCCACAGAGTTAACCGCATCCTTCAAAGCACCGAGGTAGGTTTCCAAAACCTCTCTTTCTTGAAGTTCTCTCTCCTTCTTCTTGACTTCGTTCCGAATAGCCTTTTGCTCTCCTTCAAGTTTTCCGACTTCGGAAGTCAGTTCGTTTACCGCTTTTCTTAAACTTTCAAGTTTTTCAGATACCGCATCAAGTGACAGACCTTCTCCGACGGAAGAACGAAGGGCTGCTATCTTATCTTTTAAATCCTTTAACCTGTTCTCCTTGTCAGCGAGTTCCTTTTCAAGCCTTGAAATGCTGTTAATCCTTTCCTCAATCTTTGTAAGTTCTTCCCTTTTTTTAAGCAGTTCGTTGTAATAACTTCTTGCTTCCGATAAACTTGAAATTTCCCTTCCCGCCCTTTCCTTCACTTTAACCTTAATCTTCCCAAGTTCCTCAATTAAAATCCTTTCCTTTTCTTCCAAGTTATTGAGTAAATTTCTCTTTTCTTCCAACAACTTTGCCCTGTTTTCAAGTTCTTTAATTTCGGAAAGTAGTTTTCCTTCTTGTTTCTTAAGGAGTTCATACTCTTTGCGGAGTTTTTCTATTTCTTTTAAGTTCTTTACGCGTTCTGACTCAACGCTCTTCAGTTTTAACTCATCAAAAGGAACTTCCTTTTTCAAAAGTTCTTGAAGACTCTTTTCAAGTTGCTTTCCTCTTTCAACCAAAACCGCAAGTTTTCTTTCTTCCTTTTGCTCTTTTTCCAACCTTTCCCGTTCAACTTTTAAACTCTCGGAAATTCTCCTTAATTCTTCATCTTTCACCGCAATTGCCTGCCGAATATCCCCGATTAACTTTTCCCGATGATTTTCATCAAGAACCGAACCGCAAATAGGACACTTATTTTCTCTTGCAGTCTTCAAAACTTCTTCTTTCTTTCTCAACTCTTCAAGTTCTGCACGGAGTTTTGCTTCTTCGTTAGAAAGTTCAAAAATCCTTTGTTCGGTTTTCTCAAGAATACTTTTCTTTTGAAGATATTCTTTTTCAAGTTCCGGAAGGTTTAACTTTCCTAACTCCTCTTTCATCCTTTCGGTCAATCCTTTAACCTTCAGAAACTCATCTTTTAAACCCAAAAGTTTGTTGTATTTTTCCTCAAGAGTTTTAGAAAGCCCTGTTTTTTCGCTCAAAAGTTGCTGAATTTCTTCAAGTCTTTTTTGGATTCTTTTTAAATCTTCATTTTTAGTGTTAAGTGTTTGTTCGTCTTTTGAAAGAGTGGCAATTTCTCTTTTAGTGAGTTCTTCCTCCGACTTTACCCTTACCAGTTCTTCAGCCCTGCTAATAATTTTTTCAACATCCTTGAAAACGGAAGTTTCGTTTTCCAGTTCAATTTTTCTCTCAAAAAGTTCTTCCTTGCTTCCCAAGTTTTTGAGTTCGTCTTTGATTTTTTCCAATTCTTTTTCAAGTTCTGCTTTCTGATGCTCCATAAAAGAAACTTGCCTTAAAGTTTCGTAAACCTTTGAAACTTCCGCTTCCTCTGACTTTAACTGGTCAAGTGTTGAACGCTTTTCTACCAACAGTTTTTCTATTTCTTCCAACCTTCTTTCAAGTTCTTCTTTTTCTTGCTCCACTTTTTCAAAGTATTTGAGTTTTTCTATCTTGGTTTCCAAAACCCTTTTGAGGTTTGAATAACAAAGTTTTAACGCATTATGCTTTTGAGTGGTCTCTTCAAGGTTCAACAACTTGTTCAAAATCTTCTTCCTCACCTTCGGACCTTCAAGGAGGAAAGAGACGATTTCTCCTTGGGGAACGTAAATGGCATTTCTGAATACTTCGTGGTCAATGCGAATGCTGTTAAGAACTTCTTTAACTTGCGTTGCATTCATTGCAAGAAGTCTTCCGTCCTTATAAATTCTTGCTTCCGTTCTTCTATCAAGCCTTGAAAACGACCTTTCTATCCTGAACCTGCTTTGCTTGTAGATGAACTCAACCGCTACTCTGCAGGTGAGTTCCCCCTTTTTTATCAATTGTTCTTTTGGAATTCCTTCAACATCCTGACCAAAAATACCGTAAAACAACCCCCTGAGAAGGGAAGTTTTCCCAGCCCCGTTTTCTCCGATTATTATGTAAGTCCCTTCCTCAAACTCTATTGTGGTCTTCTTGTGAGAAAGAAAGTTTTGCAGTTCAAGTTTTCTGAGCGTAAACATTACCCTTCTTTTTCAGGAGTTCTGAGAATGAGCGTCAGACAAAAAACTACAAATCCAAACACCGTAAACCATGAAAACAACATAAACAACAAAGCGCTTCCTTTCAAGGGTTGCTTATTTTCCTTTCAGAACTGCCCGAAGAGCAGTTCCGGCTGGGGTATTTGTATTCCGCCTTTTTCCGGACACCCCGAACCCCAGCAGGCGGTTTTTCAGGGCATCCACA
>CAZZKT010000081.1:0-3938 GCA_964654625.1 uncultured bacterium | reverse complement strand
GATGAGGAATTCCCTTGGGTTGCCTGTTGTGAAAAAACCCGCTAAACTTTAAAGGACATTTCGGACAGGTTGAGGAGGGGAAAGATGAAACTGGAAGAGATTGCAAAGTTGGCAGAAGAAAGAACGAAAGTTCCGGCTTATGGAAGGAGTATTGAAAAAATACTTTCTGCCCTTTTGAAAACGGGGAACTTTTGGTCTGTTGTTGACGTTTCGGACGAACCCCTTCCCCTCGTTGCGGAGGTTTTAAAAATTCTTTCCGAGGAAGGCTACGTAGAAGTTGAAGAAAGCGGTTTAAAACTTACGGAAAAAGGAAAACTTCTCATACAGGAATTCGGCATTGAAAAGCCGGTTTCTTATAGGTGTGATATGTGCAAGGGAAGGGGGGTGGTCATTGACGACCTTTACAGAGAGGTTCTTGACAAGTTCTTAAAGATTCAAAGAAAGAGACCGCCCGCCCTTCACGAGTATGACCAAGGATACATAACGCCCGAGAACACAATTGCAAGGGTAGTCCTTGCTGACTCAAGGGGAGACATAAGGGGAAAAGATGTCGTGGTTCTTGGAGACGACGACTTGATGAGCATAGCGGTGGCTTTAACGGGTCTTGCAAAAAAGGTTACGATTCTTGAGATTGACGAAAGACTCGTAAACTTCATCAAGGAAGTTTCCGAGGAGTATTCCCTCAACATTGACGCAAGGGTTCACGACTTGAGAGAACCCCTGCCGGAAGACGTTTTATCCTCTTACGACACGTTCTTTACGGACCCCCCGGAAACCGTTGAAGCGATTAAGGCTTTTGTTGGAAGGGCTGTTGCTACTTTAAAGGGAGAAAGGTGTGCCGGATACTTCGGGATAACGAGAAGAGAATCCTCTCTTGACAAGTGGAAGAAGATTCAGGAAGAACTCCTGAACATGGGACTTGTGATTACGGACATAATTCACAACTTCAACGAATATGTAAACTGGGAATACTTTGAGGAAATGAGGGGCTGGCAGTTGGCTCCGGTGAAGGTAAAACCACTCGGAATATGGTATAGGTCTTGTCAGTTTAGGGTTGAGACCGTCAGAGGATTTAAAGGTTTTAACGACCCAATCGTCGGAGACATTTACACCGATGCAGAAAGTTCAACGACATGATGTCATTTTCTTCCTGCACAGGGTTTACCCGAAAAAGGGCCCTGACGACATTTCTTTGAAAAACTTTGACAGGTTTTTGAAACTTTTAAAGCAAATTTTCAAGATTGTTCCCCTTGAGGACGTTCTTTACGAAAAAAGCAACGAAAAAAGGGCGGTAATAACCTTTGATGACGGCTATGCGGACAACTTCGTTTACGCTTATCCTCTTTTAAAAAAACACAAAGTTAACGCTCACTTGTTCGTTTCTGCGGGAAGAATCACCGAAGAACCTCCGAGAAAGACCCTTGAGGATTACTGGAATGGAAAAGTAGCCCTTTCGGAACTTTATAAGCCAAAAGGTATGTTTGATGCTCACGTTGACTTTTTGTTAAACGGAAAAAGTTCCGAATTTCTTTCTTGGGAAGAATTGGAAAAAATGAAAGACGTTTTTTCTTACGGCGCTCACGGTTTGAATCACCTTGCTCATCCCTGTTCAGAAGAACCGGTTGATTTCTTTGACGGCACGAACTTTCGCTGGACTATCTTGACATACGGCTGGATAAAAACCGGGACTCCGATATTCCCCACGCGAAGTTCTCTTGATACGAAAATTTTTACCCCTTCTCAAGAAATGTTAGAACTCTGCACATCTTTTCCCAAAACTGGCAAAAACTGGAAGAAAAAACTTAAAGAGGAACTTAGTAAATTAGAGAACAAAGGGAGTTTTGAAACCACAGAAGAAGCAGAAAAGAGGATAGAAAAAGAATTGCTTGAATCAAAAAGGATTTTGGAAGAAAACCTTTCAAGAAAAATAGAAACTTTTGCGTGGCCTTTTGGACACTTTTCCGAGTTTTCAGAAAAAATTGCAAAAAAACACTTCAAATTTCTGTTCACAATCAAAAAAGGAATAATCAGAGAAGGAATGAATCCTTACCGACTTCCGAGAGTTTGGATTGGGAAAGACATTTTTACGTTTCTCGGAAGAATCTTGTTCTTTTCTTCAGAACACGGCTTTAAGGTTTACAAAAGGTTTAAAGGAGGGAAAGTTATTTGAGTTTGTCCGTCGGAATAATAACCTTTAATTCGGAAAAATTCCTTGAAAAAGTGCTGAACAGCGTGAAAAATATTGCAGATGAGGTGGTAATCCTTGATTCGGGTTCTAAAGACGCAACGGTTGAAATTGCAAAATCTTTCGGGGCAAAGGTTTACTTCAGAGAGTTTGATAACTTTGTAAACCAAAAAAATCATCTTCTTTCTCTGTGCAAAGGGGAATGGGTGTTGTTTATTGACGATGACGAGGTGGTTTCTTCAGAACTTGCAAAAAGCATAAAAGAAGGCATCAAGTTGCCCGATTATGACGGGTTTTACGTCAACGTTTTGACAAATTACCTCGGAAAGTGGATAAAACATACTTGGTATCCCGATTGGCACTTGAGACTCGCAAGAAGGAACAAGTGCAGGTGGACCGGTAAGGGTGTTCACGAAAAACTCGTTGTTAACGGCAAAACGGGGAAACTCAAAGGAGACCTCCTCCACTACTCTTACACTTCCATTTCCCAACACGTTGAAAAAATAAACTTTTACACGACCCTTTACGCAGAAACCGCGGTAAAGTCCGGTAAGAAGTTTTCAATTTGGAAACTCCTTTTTTCTCCTCCTCTCTCATTTTTCAGAAGATACTTTTTAAAACTCGGTTTCCTTGACGGGTTTGAAGGTTTTGTCATAAGCGTAATGAGTTTTTACGCTACTTTCCTTAAATACCTTAAACTATGGGAAAAAAGCAAAAAGTTCTCGTAGTCATAGACGAAGTTTGGGACAGTGCGCTGACAGACCTTGCGATAAAGATTGCAAGGGTTCTTGAATTTGACACTGCTTGTGCGGTAGTTAAAGGAAGTTATGCGGAAAAAGTCTGCGAAAGCATCGGAAAAGAGATTTTCTTCATTGAAAATCCGAGAAAAAGATTCCCGTTAATTCCGTTTCTTTCCCTCAAAAGAGTTGTAGATAGGTTCCAACCGCGGGTTATAATCGTAATAAGGGGCGAAGAAACTCTGTTTTCTGCCATTTTAAAGAACAAAAGGAAACTGATAAGGATTCACGGAGAGGCAAAAGGAATTAAAAACTCTTTCTTGAACAAACTCGTTCACAAAAAAGTTGACGGTGTCATTCTGACTTCCAAGAAGTTGGAAAACGAAGTTGTAAAAAACATACCCAAGATTTATGTAAACGGAGCGGTGGACACCGAAGTTTTCAAGTTTACCGAAGAAGGAAGGTCCGTAAGAAAGTGGCTTGGCGTTTCGGAAAGGGAAAAACTCGTCGGGGTTGTCGGAAGACTTGACAGAGTCAAAGGGCATTCTCTTTTCCTGAAAGCCCTGTCGGTGGCAGTAAAGAGAGTGAAGGGGCTAAAAGCAGTTATCGTCGGAGAGGAAAAAGGGGTAAAATTAAAAGAACTCGTTAAACTTTCCGAAGAACTGAACGTAAGGGACAAGGTGATTTTCGTGCCGAAAAGAGTTGAAGTGGTTTCGTTCATGTCAGCCTGCGATTTCGGAGTGGCTCCGTCCGTTCACTCCGAAGTCATCGCTCGCGTGCCTCTTGAGTTCATGGCTTGTTCAAAACCCGTTGTTTTAACAAACGTTGGAGTTTTTCCGGAAATTTCAAAACCTCCATTTTGCACGATTTCGGAAGCAAAGCCGGAATCTCTTGCGGAAGAAATAGTCAAAATGGCAAATTCTGACCTTGAAAACCTCGGAAAACTCGCAAGAAACTTCGTTGAAAAAAACTATTCCTTGAATGCCTTAAAAGCCAAACTGGAAGTTTTTTTGGAA
>CAZZKT010000080.1:0-4102 GCA_964654625.1 uncultured bacterium | reverse complement strand
ATTTACGAGAAAGGAATGGAACTTTTACTTGAAAGACAGGGAGGTTGAAATGAAAGTCCTCGGTTTCTTGGGAGGAGGAAATCTTGCGAGTGCGTTTGTTAAGTGCTTTGTTGCCAATGGATACGACCCGCAGAACATAATAGTTTCTGACATTGATACTGAAAAACTGAGAAGACTTGAAGAAACCTACAAGGTAAAAACTACGAAAGATAACCGTTCTGTAGTTTTGCGCTCGGACGTAATTTTCATAGCGGTAAAACCTGCAGTTGTATTTGACGTTTTGAAAGAAGTTGAAGAATACAGCGTGAACAAAGTTTTTGTTTCTTTTTGTGCCGGAGTTTCCGCTTCAAAACTCAAACAATTCCTCCCCCATGCAACGGTTGTTAGAACCATGCCCAACATTCTCGTGAAACTCGGAGAAGGTTTTATAGCAGTGTGCAAAGAAGGAATTCCCTTAAACGTGCTAAAAGAGATTAAAGAAATACTCCAAGTGTGCGGAGAAGTCGTTGAAGTTGAAGAAAAACATTTTGATGTAATAACGGCGCTTGCGGGAAGCGGTCCTGCATTTTTGTTCCTCGTTGCTCAGGCTTTGTGCGACGGAGCGGTAAGGTGTGGACTCAGCAGGGAACTTTCAATCAAAGCGGTCGGCAAGGTGTTTTCCGGTGTTGCAAAACTTTTAAACGAAGAGCATCCGGAAGTCTTAAAGGATTCCGTAATGTCTCCCGGCGGAACTACGGCAGAAGGAATTATGGCTCTTGAAGAAAGCAGAGTAAGGTATGCCTTTATGAAGGCAATAGAACTTGCCAAAAAACGTTCGGAGGAAATATCAAAGATTTTTGAATAAATGGAAAAGAGACATTATAGAAAGTGGAGCGGAAAGGAAAACTTTGTTTCTTTTGAGATAACTGCCGGAGAAACAGACGTTTGGGTATCCGTTCCGAAAGACAAATTTTACCGAGAACTGAAAGAAGAACTTACCGAATTCGTTTTGCACCTCAGAAAAGAAGTTGAATTTTGCATTGAAAGTTTACCCGAATTTTCCGGCTTAAAACCGATAGACGCTCCGTCTCTTTTTCCGGAAATAGGAAGAAAAATGGTCGCTTCTTCAAAAAAGTTTGGTGTGGGACCGATGGCGGGCGTTGCAGGTGCAGTGTCGTTCTTCATGGGAAAATTTTTGAAGGAAAAGGGAATTCGGGAATTTTTCATAGAAAACGGAGGTGATGTTTATGCAGTTTCACGAACTCCTTTTACCGTTGGAATTTTTTGCGGAAAACCAGAAATTGACGGAAAACTTGCTTTAAACCTGAAGGAAGGGGAGTGGGGAATATGCAGTTCTTCAAGTTATATCGGACACTCTGTAAGTTTTGGTAGAGCGAGTATTGCTACGGTTTTGTGTGATGACCCGGTTGATGCGGACTGTTGCGCAACACTCTTTGCCAATAGTTCTAATGTTGAAGAAGTAAAAGAAAAATACGAACTGTTTAAAGACCACATAAAAGGCGTTTTTTGCCTGATTGACGGCAAAATATTTATAGCCGGTCAAATAACTCTTTCAAAAGTTTCTCCCACTGGTCTTTACAATCGTCCTCTTCACACTCGTTAAGCATTATCGGGTTGGACTTTTCAAGAACAACATCCTCAACAAAAATCGGCACTTTCATTCTCACAGCCATGTTGATGGCATCGCTCGGTCTTGAATCAATGCGAATCAACTCACCGTCTTTCCTTTTGATTTCCATAACCGCAAAGTAAATTCCCTTGTCAAAGTCGTTAATTACCACCCTCTCAAGTTCTCCGCCGAAAACCGAAAGGAGTTCCCTCAAAAGGTCGTAAGGAAATGGTCTCGGAGGTAACGCTCCGAGAAGTTCTGCTTCAAGCAGTTCTGCCTCCCAATTTCCCACCCAGATTGGAATGGCAAACCCTTCATCCCGATTTCCGAGAACGATGATGGAAAGTCCCCTCAGATTGTCCCTTACAATTCCCATTACGCCCACTTCCGTCATGTCAGCACCCCTTCAAGGTGATGAGGAAATGCTTTGGTTATTCTTACTTTAACAAACTTTCCGACCAAATCTTCCTTCCCTTCAAAGACTACAACTCTGTTGTCCTTAGTTCTTCCGGAAAATTGATTTTCTTTCTTTCCTCTGCCGTCAACGAGGACTTCTTCAACCTTCCCAACTTTCTTGCTACCTTCCTCAAGAGCCATTTTCTTTAAAAGGTCCTGAAGTTCTTTTAACCTTCTGTTCTTGACTTCTTTCGGAACATCGTCTTCCATTTGAGATGCCTTCGTCAACGGTCTCGGACAATACTCAAAGACATAGCCGTGAGAAATCTTACACCTCTCAACGAGTTTCATTGTTTCTTCAAAGTCCTTTTCCGATTCCGTCGGAAAACCGACTATGAAGTCTCCGGATACGCAGACATCCTTAACATAACTTCTGAGCATGTCAACTTTTTCAATGTATTCTTCTGCAGTGTATCCCCTGTTCATAAGTTTCAAAATCCTGTTTGACCCGCTTTGGGGAGGAAGGTGAACGAAGGGACAAACCTTGTCTATTTCGCTCATCGCTTTGGCAATCCTCTCGTTAAACCCTGCAGGATGAGAAGTTTGAAACCTAATCCTTTCTATTCCCTTAACTTCTGCAACCATGTAAAGGAGTTCCGCAAAGTCAACGTTCCCATACCGGTAAAAATCTATGTTCTGCCCGAGAAGACAGACCTCCTTAACCCCCGCATCAGCAAGGCTTTTCACCTCTTCAACAACGAGTTTCGGGTCAACGCTCCTTTCCCTTCCCCTCGTAAACGGCACTATGCAATACGAACAAAACCTGTTGCATCCTCTTTGAACGGTAACGAATGCGGAAAATGGAGTTTCAAGGGAAGACTTAACCAGAGGTAACTTTTTCTCTTCTTCTATCGGTCCGTCAAGAATCTCACAAATCTGCTCGGAATTAAGGTTTTCAATGAACTTGTCTATCTTCATAAAGTTGAAAGTTCCGAATATAATATCAACGTGCTTGTGTTTCTTTATCAGTTCTGGAGCCCTCTGTGGGAGACATCCTCCGACCGCCAGTATTAACTTCTTCTTTTTCTTTAAACTCTTGAGGCTCCCTATAAAACTCAAAGCCTTGTTGTCCGGCTTTTCCCTGACCGTGCAGGTGTTGACGATTATTACGTCTGCATCTTCAGGTTTGTCGGTCTTTTGATATCCCCTACTTTCAAGTATCCCCGCTATCTTTTCCGAATCGTTCACGTTCATCTGACAGCCGAACGTTTTGATAAAAAACTTTTTCATTTACCCTTCTCCCCTGCAGGGATAGGGTATCGTTATTCCCGTGGGATAAATGAGTATCTGCAGGGCATTTACGGGATTGCATGTAAAAGTTATCACCCTTTCCTTCCTAAAGTTGTTCTTAACGAATTCCTTTTTCACAAGTCTTGCAAGTTTTGAAGGTTCGTTCTTACATTCAAAGCCTTCCGGAGGATAAGCGGTAATGACAATTATCCTGTTTTCTGGGTCAATTGACCTTATTATCCTTTCAAGTTTCTCCTTACCTTCTTCTTTAAAAGTGCAGTTCTTTTCAAAAACGTATGAATAAGGAAGAACCACCCTTATGTTTGAGGGTTCCTTTACCAACTCAACCTCTTTCCCGGAAATTTTAGGTTCTTCCACACTTTCCTTCGGCTTCGTTTTTAGTTCTTTCTCAAGCCTTTTAGCGTCTTCTTCAAGCATGTATCCGATAAAGCCACCAACTACCGCTCCGGTAGCAGCACCGATGAGAACTCTTTTTCCTTTGTTTGAGTTTGAAGGACCGGTGAACGCTCCGATAGTTCCTCCGACCACCGCTCCGATTACTGCTCCGGCAGCCACCTTGTTAACTTCCGCTTTTTTCTCTTTCGTCTCGGGCTTGGAGGATACCTGCGATGTTTGAGTGGTAGCGCATCCGAAGACAAAAGCAACCGCAACTGCTAAAAACTTTTTCACTTTTTAAACCTCCAAATCTCTGTTTGTCTGGAATTTAATATCTTCCCCTTTTTCTAATCTTGCAAGAACTTTCCCTAAAACTCAAACAAATGTCAATTTGTTTGAGAAATTTTAACC
>CAZZKT010000079.1:0-4274 GCA_964654625.1 uncultured bacterium | reverse complement strand
ATGAGCGAGGAGAAAAAGGAAGAAAAAAAAGAGCAACAAGTGGTCGTCGGTAGAATGCCCTACAGGGTTTCAATGGCAGATGTTGACGCTTACGGAGTGATGTATTACTCCCGCTTTTTTGAAGTCTTTGAGAGGGCAAGAACCGAACTGTTCAGAAGTGTTGGGATAGAATACAGACAAATCTTTCAACAAAGGCAAATATTGATGCCCGTCGTTGAGGCTGCATGCAGATACCTTGCTCCGGCGGTTTACGATGACCTTTTGACCGTTGAGACCGCCATAACCGGAATAGGAACGAGAGGAATGAGGTTTGACTACAGAATTTTAAGGGATGACCTGCCCTTGGCTGTCGGATTTACCCAGCACATATTCGTTGACATTCAAGGAAGACCGGTGAGTTTCGGAAAGGAAATTTTCCAAACCTTAAAAGACAAAGGACTGATACAAGGAGAGTTTAAAGACCCGGAAGAGGAAAAGGAAGTTTCGGAAAAACTTAAAAAACTTGTGAAAGAAAGAGTAGAAGGTAGGCCAAACTAACAAATTTTGGGTCAGTATGAGTTACAAGGACTTGAGAGATTTTATTGACACCCTCAAGAAAGAGGGAGAACTGAAAGAAATAGACTATCCCGTCAGTTCGTATCTTGAAATCACGGAAATAACCGACAGGGTGGTAAAAGCGGGTGGACCCGCCCTTTTTTTCAAGAACGTGGACGGACAAGACATTCCCGTTGTAACAAACCTGTTCGGAAGTTATAAAAGGATAACCCTTGCCCTCGGGAAAGACCCGGACGAAATAGGAAGAGAACTTGCAAAACTTTTAAAGCCGGAAAAACCTTCGGGTTTTGTTGAGAAAGTAAAGAAGTTAATAGAACTTAAAAAACTTTCGGACGTTTTCCCGAAACTGGTAAGTCCCTCAAAAGCACCGTGTAAAGAAGTCATTGAGGAACCGGACCTTACGAAGTTTCCGATACTCTTTTGCTGGCCAAAAGACGGGGGAAGGTTCATTACGCTTCCCCTCGTTTTTACCAAAGACCCGGAAACGGGAGAAAGAAACTGCGGAATGTATCGGCTTCACGTTTATTCAAAAAACACCACCGGAATGCACTGGCACTGGCACAAGGTAGGAGCCAAACACTTTATCAAAGCCAAAAAGTTAGGTATTAAAAAGTTTCCCGTGGCTGTCGCCATAGGTTCTGACCCGGCAGTCATTTACTCCGCAACTGCTCCCTTACCCGAAGATGCTGACGAAATGCTGTTTGCGGGAATATTAAGAGGCAAACCCGTTGAAATGGTCAAGTGCGAAACCGTTGACCTTGAAGTTCCCGCAAATTCGGAAATAGTCCTTGAGGGATACGTAAACACGGACGAACTCCTCCTTGAGGGTCCTTTCGGAGACCACACCGGCTATTATTCCCTTCCCGACTACTTTCCGGTGTTTCACATAACGTGCATAACAAGGAGAAAAAATCCTATTTATCCCGCAACCGTTGTCGGCAAGCCCCCGATGGAAGATTGCTACCTCGGAAAAGCAACCGAAAGGATTTTCTTGCACCTTTTAAAAACGCAACTTCCTGAAATTGTTGACATGTGCCTTCCGATTGAAGGTGTTTTCCATAATTTTGCTTTCATTTCAATCAAAAAACGATACCCCGGACATGCGAAAAAGGTTATTTCTGCCGTTTGGGGTCTCGGACAACTCAGTTTTACCAAGAACGTTGTAATTTTTGACGAAGACACCAACGTTCACGACCTTGAAGAAGTTTTGTGGAGATGGGGAAACAACGTTGACCCGGAAAGAGACATTATGTTCTCCAAGGGACCCGTTGACACCCTTGACCACTCTTCTCCCTACCCTCTTTACGGAAGCAAAATGGGAGTTGATGCTACGAGAAAATGGAAAGGTGAAGGTTTTACAAGAACTTGGCCTCCGGAAATAGAAATGGACGAAAATGTTAAAAAGAAGATAGACGAAATTTGGGAACTCCTTGACCTGCCCTCTCCCCGGGCTAAAAGGAACCCGTGGAGTTGGGGAAGTTAATGAGCCTCTTTTCTCTAAAACATCCTCTTCCTTATCGCCTGATACCGGAAAACTTTGACGAGTTCGTCGGTCAGGAACACATTGTAGGGAAAAACAAACCTCTAAGAAAACTCGTTGAAAAAGGAACGATTTTTTCAACAATCTTTTACGGTCCTCCGGGAACGGGAAAAACCGCTCTTGCAAGACTCATCTCAAAGAAACTAAAGGGAGAGTTCATAGAAATAAACGCAGTTCTTTCAACGGTGAACGACCTTCGGAAAAATCTTGAAAGGGGAAGAAAAAACTTTCAAATCGGTAAGAGAACGATACTTTTCATTGACGAGATTCACAGGTTCAATAAAGCACAGCAAGAAGTTCTACTGCCGGACCTTGAAGCAGGAACGATAGTCCTAATAGGTGCTTCCACGGAAAACCCGTTCTTTTCCCTCGTTCCGGCAATGCGTTCAAGGACAAAAATCTACGAGTTTAAACCGCTTAAAGTTAACGACCTAAAAAGACTTTACAGGATAGCGGTTTCCAAAAAGGAAATTGAAGACTTTGCGGACGAAGAAGTGGTTGAATTCCTTGCAAGGGAAAGTGCCGGAGATGCAAGAAAGTTTCTTACGTTCATTGAAGAACTCTACATCCTCTCCGAAGGTAAGAGACCAAACATTGAACTTGCATCGGAAGTAGTAGGGAAAAGCGGGCAGGTTTACAGCAGAAAAGGAGACGAAAGATACGACATCATATCCGCATTTATAAAGTCCATTAGGGGAAGCG
This sequence comes from uncultured bacterium, assembly GCA_964654625.1. Classification (GTDB taxonomy): domain Bacteria; phylum Aquificota; class Aquificia; order Desulfurobacteriales; family Desulfurobacteriaceae; genus CAZZKT01. The sequence goes on along the minus strand of CAZZKT010000079.1, from coordinate 1,477 downwards.
ACCCCGACGCAGCGATTTACTACCTTGCAAGGATGCTTGCGGGAGGTGAAGACCCTTTATTCATAGCGAGAAGGCTCGTTATCTCTGCTTCGGAGGACATCGGAAACGCAAACCCTCTCGCCCTTCCCGTTGCGGTCTCTGCGCTTGAAGCGGTTAAAAACGTGGGACTTCCGGAAGCAAGCATAAACCTTGCTCAAGCAACGATATTCCTTGCCCTTTCTCCAAAGTCAAATTCCGCATACAAAGCAATTAAGAAGGCTCTTGAGGACGTTGAAAGAGGAGTTCAACTTGAAGTTCCTCCTCACTTGCGGTCCTTTCCGAGAAACGAAGGCTACAAAAACCCGCACGATTACCCCCGCCACTGGGTTGAACAAAAATACCTTGAAAGAGAACTTAAATACTACTTCAGTTCGGGAATAGGCTACGAGAAAATTCTTGACAGGTGGAGTAAATGGATGAAGAAAAGGTAATTTATCACCCTCCCGTAATGGTAAAGGAAGTGGTTGAACTCATTAAGGCTAATTCGGGAGGAATTTTCATAGACGCAACCGTCGGAGGGGGAGGACACGCAAGGGCAATTCTTGAAGCAAACAAAGAAAATCGCGTTGTGGGGATTGACAGAGACGAAATTGCCCTTCAAATAGCAGAAGAAAATCTTAAAGAATTTGAAGGCAGGTTTTCCCTTTATCACGCTCCCTTTTCCATGTTGGACGAAGTGGCAAAACTTGAGAATCTCAAGGAAGTTGACGGAATTCTGTTTGACCTCGGGGTTTCCCATTTCCAGTTGAGGGGAGAAAGGGGATTTTCCGTCTGGAAGGAAGAACCTTTGGACATGAGAATGGACAGACGCCAAAAGTTGTCAGCAAAAGACGTGGTTAACACTCTTGAAGAAAAAGAAATTGCCAGAATTTTAAAAGAGTTCGGAGAAGAACCGCTTGCCAGAAAGATAGCAAAGGAAATTGTTAAGTTCAGGAAGAAAAAGACAATAGAAACCACGAAGGAACTTGCGGACATCGTCGTTAAGGTTTACGGAAAAAGGGTTTTCAAAAAACATCCCGCAATAAGAACCTTTCAAGCGATAAGAATTTACGTGAACAGAGAACTTGAGGAACTGAAAACTGCCCTTCCAAAGGCAGTAAAACTTTTAAAACCTTCCGGAAGACTCGTCGTAATTAGTTTTCACTCCCTTGAAGACAGAATCGTGAAAAACTTACCCAAGCACTGCAAAGACGTTAGACCCGTTTTTAAAAAACCCTTGACCCCTTCGGAAGAAGAAATAAAAAACAATCCCGCTTCAAGAAGTGCAAAACTCAGAGTTTATGAAAAGGTGTAGTCAAATGATTCTTGAACATGCGATATCAGGCCCCAGTTGCTTTTGCAAGAGAGTTGAAAAGGTAATATTTTCTTTCGCATAGAAAGGTTTTTAAAGGAGGCTTTGAAATGCTACCAGTTTTACCGCTTGATACTTCAAGTTTTA
>CAZZKT010000078.1:0-4417 GCA_964654625.1 uncultured bacterium | reverse complement strand
TTCCCCTTAAAGTTTTGGGACGGAAAAAGTAGGACGAGGAATCAATTTCGGGGAGGGGAAAATGAACGTAAGCCGTTCAAAAGCGCTCTTTGAGGAAGCCCAGAAGTTCATTCCCGGAGGAGTGAACAGTCCGGTCAGGGCCTTCAGGTCTGTTGGCGGGACTCCAAGATTTATTTCAAGGGCAAAAGGCTCCAAGATTTGGGACGAAGACGGAAACGAATACATTGATTATGTCTGCTCGTGGGGACCCATGATTCTCGGTCATGCCCATCCTTCCGTGGTCAATGCCATTAAAGAGCAGGTAGAAAAGGGAACGAGTTATGGAGCACCGACGGAACTTGAAGTAAGACTTGCAAAGATGATTGTTGAACTCGTTCCCGGCGTGGAGAAGGTAAGAATGGTGAACTCCGGAACGGAAGCGGTGATGTCAGCAATCCGCTTGGCAAGGGGATACACGCACAAGAACAAGGTAATCAAGTTTGAAGGAGGTTATCACGGACACGTTGATTCCCTTCTCGTTAAAGCGGGTTCGGGTCTTACCACCTTCGGAGTTCCGACAAGTCCGGGAATTCCAGAAGATTTCGTGAAGCACACCATAACCTTACCCTTCAACGACATAGACGCTTTCAAAAGGGCAGTTGAGGAATACCACGAAGACATTGCTTGCGTTATCGTTGAACCCGTGATGGCGAATGCGGGTTTGATTCTTCCGGAAAAGGGCTTCCTTGAAGGTTTAAGAGAAATTACGGACAAGTATGGAATCGTCCTGATATTTGACGAAGTGATTACCGGTTTCAGGCTGTCTCTCGGAGGGGCGCAAGAATACTTCGGAATAATTCCGGACCTTGCCTGCTTCGGAAAAATCATCGGCGGTGGTCTGCCCGTCGGGGCTTTCGGAGGGAAGAAGGAAATAATGTCTTACCTTGCCCCGGAAGGTCCCGTTTACCAAGCGGGAACTCTGTCCGGAAATCCCCTTGCGATGATTTCCGGAATTAAAACGATTGAGGAACTTAAAAAGCCCGGAGTTTACGAATCTTTGCGGAAAAAGACAGAAAAACTTGCGGAAGGGATAAAAGAATGTGCCAAAAAAGTCGGAATTTATGAAAAACTGTGCTTTAGACAGATAGAAAGCATGGCTGTCGTTTTCTTCACTTCAAAGGATGTCAAAAACTATCAGGATGCCTTAACTTCCAATACCAAAGCGTATTCTGTGTTCTTCCACGAACTCTTAAACCAAGGGGTTTACATAGCACCCTCCCAGTTTGAAGTAATGTTCGTTTCAACAGCCCACACGGAAGAAGACATTGAAAAGACCATTGAAGCAGTTGAAAAAGCCTTTGCAAAAGCAAAAGAGGTAATGTAGTGGGAAAGTTTAAAGAGTTTGTTGAAAGAAGTTCTGCGTTTACTGCAGGGCTTGAGTTTTCTTTTGCCGTTTTGATAGGAACGGCCATAGGTTATTTTATTGACAGCAAGTTGAAGACCTTTCCGGTATTCACCTTCATATGGCTTGTAATAGGGTTTGTCGCAGGAGCGAGGAATCTATACAGGAGGTTAAAAAAGATTGCTGAATGAGTTTCACGATTTTTTGAGGATTTTGCTCATTGTTGAGGGAGCATTAGTTTGTTCGTCGTTGATACTTGCACTGCTAACTTTTAAGGTTGTTTTTGCTCTTTCATTAGCAGTTGGTTTTTTGATTTCTGGAATAGACCTTTTCCTCCTGGCAAGGTTTTCCAAAAGAGTAGTTTTGTCTTACAATGACCAAAGAAGAAAAAGTTCTGGCCTGTTTCCAAGGCTTGCCTTGATTTTCGCGCTCATCGTAGGAATCAAAACACTGTTTACTGAACTCAACTTGTTTGCTATAATTGTGGCTGTCATACTGGCAGAGATTGGAGTGTTTATTTCCTACTACGTTTACAGGAGGAAGGAATGGAGCACGGAAGCATCATAAAAATAGTAGGGGTTCCGGACTTCGTGACGATGACCTGGCTCTTGATGGCGGTAATGCTTGTTTTTGCTTACATTTTTGGAAAGAACCTCAAGAAGTTTCCCGACAAGGTTCAGTATGTCCTTGAAGCCCTAACATCTTTTATCATCTACACCCTTGAAGACGCAATGGGAAGTTACGGCAGAAAGTTCTTCCCCCTCATATCAGGACTTGCAATGTTCATACTCTTTTCCAACCTTATGGGGCTCATTCCGGGATTCGTTCAACCGACGGCAAACCTCAATACGACTCTTGCCCTTGCAATTATCTCGTTCATAGTTTACAACTACGAAGGAATTAAAAAGCACGGCCTGATTAACTACCTAAAGCACTTTGCAGGCCCTATTCCGTGGATGGCTCCGATAATGTTTCCAATAGAAGTGGTTTCTCACCTTTCAAGAATCATGTCATTGTCTTTCCGTTTGTTTGGAAACATGTTCGGAGACGAAATGGTTGTTCTTGTTGCTTTGATTCTCGTTCCGTTTCTCGTTCCCGTTGCGGGTGAGTTCATCGTGTTTGCAAACAGTTTCCTTCAAACGTTTATCTTCTGTATCCTAACTGTGGTCTATATAGCAACTGCCATAGAAGAACACCACTAACTTAGGAGGTAGCAGATGAAGAAAGGTTCTCTCAAAACACTTCTCTTCACACTCTTCCTTATGATTGTTGGGGCACTTCCTGCACTTGCTGGTGAGGGAGGAAGCGGAATTTCCGACAAGGCCTTGATTCTTGGACTTTCAGCAATTGGGGCAGGACTTGCAATCGGACCTGCTGCAGGTGGAGCAGGTGCCGGCCAAGGTCAAGCGGTAAGAGGAGCCTGCGAGGGTATGGCGAGAAACCCTCAAATGGCTGGAAAACTCACTACAACGATGTTCATCGGTCTTGCTATCATTGAAGCACTCGCCATCTACGGACTCGTTATAGCCCTCATTCTCCTTTACGCTAATCCTTTCGTTAAGTAAACAAGAAAAAATTATTGCCCCTCCCGTTGCAGGGAGGGGTTTTTTATTTTCTAATCTCTTTTCCAGCGAATTTCAACGAACTCTTCGTTTTCTTTGTATTTTATTTCAAGTTCACCTTTGAAGGACTGTTCAAGAGCGTCTCCCAACTTTCTTGCAATGTGAGAGTTAGAAAGGGCAATTTTTACGGTATCACCGTCTTCTTCAATCCAAAGGATTCTGTTTAAGGGTCTAAAGGTTTTTTCTTCCTCCTCCGCATTCTTTAGCCTGTTCATGATTTCTTCTTTGTGTTTTTTGAGGAACTCTCCTTCAAGAATCAAAATTCCTCCCGGATACCTATCCCTTTCTCTTCTGCAGGCTGGACACAAAGCCTTGTTTGCCGACTTTGGAGGGTCTGCCCACTGCCACCTTCCGTCTTTAAACACCGCACCGCACTTTTCGCAAACCGTGGGTTCGGGATACTTTTTCTTCTCGTAGTAGGGGTCGTCGCTTTCCCACTGGTATTCCTTTCTTTCGCCGGGAACGTAACCTTTCATCCTTTTACCTCCTTCGGGTGAATTTGGTCAAAAAAAAAGGGGGGCAAAAGCCCCCCTGCGAGGGTATGAGGGAAGTTATTACTTGCCGAGTCCAGCCTTCTCACCAGCCTCAAAGAGGGTTGGTGTTCCGGCATCGTCAAGAAGGTGGATAGCCTTGTAGAGCGGGCTGTTCGGATCTTTAGCGTTGAGTTCCATAGCCTTACGCTTCTTGTAAGCCTCAAAGATTGGATGATGTCCGAACTTCTTACCGAGGAACTTATCACGATGCTCATACCTATAAAGCCACCTTTGCCATTCTTCGTCGTCAAGCCATCCTTTCTTGTAAGCCTCGTAAACGTTCTTCTTAACCATTTCCCAGTATTTGTCGCCGAGAAGTTTGTAAGCAAGCGGTGTGTCATACATATCTTCCGTAACGATGGACCAAACGTTTCCGGGGAAGTCGTAAACCCTGTATGGGAAGAACTTAAGAGGATCCTTGCTATCCCAAATCTTCTTAGCTTCTGGAATTCCAGCCTCAGCAAGGAAGTGGATTGTTTCCATGATGTCATACTGGAGTTCCCAGATACCGTGCCACTGGGTGTAGTCAGCAGCCATCATCTCAGCACCCATTCTGAACCTTCTACCCTCATGGTGCCAGCCGTGGTACATAGCCTTAGCAGGCTGTGGTACCCATCCACCGTTGATAACTTTGAGGAGTTTTTCCTTAATCTTCACGCGGTTAAATACTTTTCCATACTTCTTCGGATTCTTCTCGGCATACTTCTTGGCAAGATTATTAAGCCATACAAGGGTTCTTCTTATCTCGTTGTACTGGAGGTTTACAAGGTCCATCTGGAGGAAGTAGTCTGTTACGAATATCGGGGAGTGACAGTTCTTACATACAGCTTCCATTCTCTTACGCTTTGTCTTCCAGTCGCCGAGTTTCTCCTTGAACCAGA
>CAZZKT010000077.1:0-4476 GCA_964654625.1 uncultured bacterium | reverse complement strand
TGCACGCAACAAAGTAAAGGTATTCAGTTTCTTGAGGATACATCGCTGACTTTATTGTTTCAACCGAAGGATTGCAAATCGGTGACGGTGGTAATCCGTAAACGTAATAAGTGTTGTATTCGGAACGAAAGAGGGTATCGCTTACGCTGATTCTCTTTTTGAAAATCCCGGAAAGTTTTAACGCATAGTAAACCGTAGGGTCACATTGAAGTTTCATTCCTTTGATGAGTCTGTTGTAAATGATTCCCGCTATCAACTTTTTTTCCTCTTTTAAAGAGGTTTCCTTCTCAACGATGGAAGCAACGGTTATTATCTTCTTTAAAGTTACATTACCCAATCCCCTTTTAACAAGCGGAGGTGGCTCGTAATTCTCAAAAAGGGGCAATACCTTCTTGTCAAAGTTTTCCCTCATAACGCTTATTGCCAGTTCACAACTTGTGCCCTTTGCCACTTTGTAGGTGTCCGGAAGCAGAAAACCTTCAAGTTCCCTGTGTTTTGAAACTTCCCCTTCTTTACATATTCCCTTTTCGCTCAAAACTCTGTCAACGTCAAAGATGTCATAACCCGGAAGTATTGTAAACGAAACCATACAGGGACTTCCGTTGGACAGCACTTTCAAAACCTCAATGAGGTTGTAATCTCCGTCAAAAGCGTAGCATCCTTCTTTTACGGGAAATCCCAAAATTCTCGCAACGATTTCTCCCACTAAAGCGTTGCGGATTACTCCTTTTTTCTCAAGAATTTTCATGGTTTTCCTGACAGAAGTTCCCCTTTCAATTTCCACTTGAACCTTAACGTGTTTCTTGTGAAGGCACTGATACCAAAGGAAAGACACCGTCAAGAGAAAAAGTGTTAAGATAACTGCGATACCGCGCATTTTAGCCTCTGAAGGGCAGAAACGTTAGAAACCACTGCAAGAATGAAAAGAAAGACAGGAAGTTGGTTCAAGAAAGTTCCAGCAATCAACAAAATGATTCTTTCTGGCCTTTCCGCAAGTGCTTTTTTGCAATCAGCCCCGAGGCTTTCAGCCCTTGCCCTTGCATAACTTGTGGCAAAAGACCCCATGATGGAAAAAAGAGAAAGAAGAATCAAAAGGTTATTGTCAGTGGATGCTCCGTAAACTACGATTCCGGCAAGGGGAAAAAAGTCAGAATACCTGTCAAGGAACGAATCAAGAAAGGCTCCGGATGGAGAGGTTTTTCCGGAAAACCTTGCGGTAGCACCGTCAAGCATGTCGCAAATTCCGGATAAAGTAAGGGCAATGCCAGCGGGAAGCAACTTTCCGCCGGAAAAAAAGCAGAAACTTACCACCGAAAAGCAAACTCCGAGAACGGTTAGTAGGTTCGGAGTTATGTTTACTCTATCAAAGACCTTAACTACTGGAACCAAAAGTTTTTCTACGCTTCCTTTGACGCTTCCAAGCATTTTACCATCTCATACAAAACAAGTCGTTCGGTCAAGTAAAATTTTAACAAAGGAATCAACGTTCATAATGGAAAATTGGCGCTTTCTTTGTTAGAGATGTGTTTTTGCAAGAAAGTCTGCAATGTGAAGAACTTTAACTCTTTTCCCAAGCAAGCCCAGATTTATGTTCATAACACAACCGGGACATTCTGTAAGAACAAGTTCGGCTCCTGTGGCAAGAATGTTTTTTACCTTCTTGCTTCTGATTTTTCCGGAAATCTTTGGAAAGGAAATCATAAAACTTCCTCCGAAACCACAGCAATTGTCGCTTTCCTCAAGAGGTGTAAAGTCAGCAAGCGTTGAGACATAATCTTCAACAGACTTTTTATCAATCTTAAGTCCCCTTACGAGATGACACGGATGATGCCAAGTAATTTTGGTTGTTTTTTTTCTTTCAACTCCTTTTTCCATCAAAATTTCCAAAAACTCAACCGCTTCAATTCCGTAAAACTTTCTCAAAACGTGTGTGCAGGTGGGACAACCGGTAACGACTTTAATTCCGCGGTATTCCTCCAAAACCTTTAAGTTTTCCTCCTTTAGTTTTTCAAATGTCTTTAAGTCTCCGGAATAGATAGCGGGAGCTCCGCAACAAGTTTGATTTTTGGGAATTATGACATCGTATTGAAGTTCGTTCAGGATTTTTACGATGCTTTTAGCAGTTTCCTGGTAAAAAAAATTCATCATGCATCCGACAAAAAAGACTATTGGCTCTTTTCCTTTCTTTTCAGAAGCCTTTTTAGAGGTGAACGGAACGATGGAAGGAGAAGGAAGACCGCGTTTTTTTAGAATTCCGCTTAAAGGCTTAGATAAACTTCCCAGTAATCCCAGTCCGGCTTTAAAGGTTAAGAGCGAATTGGTAAGTTTTTTCTCAAGAGGTATTCCGACAACGTTAGAAATTTCGCTTCTTGCTTTAATAATTATGTCTTCATAGTCAACTCCGGCAGAACAAACTTCCTGACATCTTAAGCAGGTAGTGCAAAGGTTTAGAAAATTTAAGAGTTTTTTATCGGGTTTAAGTTCACCCTTTTTGTAAGCACTGAACAAAAAAATCTTTCCTCTTGCAACTGCCGGTTCTTCAAGAACTTCCCTAAAAACCGGACAAACCTCCCTACAACTACCGCATCGCACACAACTTTTTAAAAGTTTTTCAAGTTCTTCCACCTAAAGAACTACCTCCTCCGCCCTGAAAACGGGACCGTCAGAACAGCACAACTTGTATCCGGAAACGGTCTTTACCGCACATCCGAGACAAGCCCCAATTCCACAAGCCATTCTGGTATCAAGGAGAAGGTAGCAGTTAACGGAAAGAGAAAGAGCCTTTTTCTGCACCACTTTTAAAAGACCTTTAGGACCACACGCTATCCAAGTGTAATCTTTAAACTTCTCAATTCCTTCCGTTGGTAAACCCTTTGTGCCGGCGCTTCCGTCTTCCGTAAAAACCCTTACGTCAACGTTAAGGTTTTGCAAAAATTTAAGGGCTGAAAGTTCGGAAATATCTTTATCTCCGTAGAAAACCACTACATCGTTTCCTGACTTTGAAAACCTTTCAATGGCAAGAAAAAGTCCTGCAATCCCGATTCCTCCTGCTATGAAAAGGAATTTACCTTTTTCTTCGGGAATGGGCTTTCCGAGGGGGAAAAGCACCTTAACTTTTTCTTTACTTTGAGAAAGAATTTTAGTTCCTCTGCCGTAAACCCTGAAAAGAAATCCCAATTTTCCGTTCTTTGCTGAAAAAATCCCTAATGGTCTTCCGAGTAGCGGGTCAAAGGAATTTTCGGAAGAAGGGAAAACCATCGCAAATTGACCGGGTTGAACCGAATCTGCTTGTTTTCCCACTTTAACTTGAAGAAAAAAATCCCTCTTTCCTACTTTTTCCAACTTATCTACTTCAAATTCTCCGATTACTTTCTGCTTGAGCATATCTTTCCTTCTGCAATTTCCATAAGGGCTATTACAGTTTTTTTATGCTCTTCTCCCTTTTCGTCCTTGCCGAACGTGTAAGAGTCCATAGTGTAAAGGTCTCTTGCCCTCTTGGCAGCAACATGAACCGCTTCGTAGTAGTTTCCTATCTTTTCAACTACGGGTTCAAGGGGTATTCTCCTCGTCATCTTTCTACCCTCCCTTACTCCATTTGTAGTTCATAAATCTAATTTGGATTTTTAAAGAGGGCAACAGAGTGTTGTATATTGCTCCTCTTTGCGGGAATGATACAGTTTGCTTTTTTGACAGTTCTCAATTGAAATTGGTATGATTCGTATCCGGAAGTTCGCCTCTAACATTGGTTTGGAAAGGAGGTGAGACATGAAAAGGTTTGTTTTCATATTCTTCATCCTTGTTCTTGCTAACTCTTGCATGGAAAGTAGAGAGGGAAAACTTGAACTTGTAAAGCAGAAAGGTATGGAAGCTGTAAAAGAACTTCATGAAACAATAAGGTCAAACTTGAAAAAGGCTATTAAAGAAAGAGGAGCAAAAGGAGCCATAGATTTCTGCTATTTAAAAGCCGAAGAAATTACGAGGCAGGTTAGTGAAAAGGTGGGATTCAGAATAAAAAGAACAAGCCTTAAATATAGAAATGAAAATGACAAGCCAGATGCACTTGACAGGGAAGTCCTGACCACCCTTGAGGAGAAATTTAAAAAAACGGGGAAACTCCCCGATTACCTAATCAGAAAAGTAACAATCAATGGAAAAGAGTTTTATGTGTTTTATAAACCTATCCAGGTTAAAAAGCCGTGTTTGAAATGTCACGGAGATGTAAACAAAATGAATCCGGAAATTGTTAAGGCAATAAAAGAACACTATCCGGAGGACAAAGCAGTCAACTACAAAGAAGGAGATTTTAGAGGCGTTATAAGAGTTGATATCCCTGCAGATAAGTTGAAGTAATTTCTTTTAAACCACTTCGTAAAGGTCTACACGCGACAGGTAATCATCACATTACAAAGATTACAAAACCTCCTTCAAAAATCCTGATTACACAAAGAAAAATATTACCTTCCCAACACTGTGACA
>CAZZKT010000076.1:0-4577 GCA_964654625.1 uncultured bacterium | reverse complement strand
GTGGCGACGGGTGGAGTCGAACCACCGACCTGGCGGGTATGAGCCGCCCGCTCTGGCCACCTGAGCTACGTCGCCACCTTCTTTGCTTAAAGGTATTATATTCCCAACAACCGCAGATGTCCACTTACATTGGAGTTTGCTTTAAAAGTTGTTGTGAAATGTTTCAATTATTTGAACTTTCTTTATTCTCCTTGCATCCGATTCAAGAATTCTGAAAATTTTGTTTTCAAACCTGAAACTTTCTCCTTCCGCAGGAATTTTCCTTATCCTGCTCAAAATGTATCCGGAAACCGTTTCATAACTTGCAGAAGGTTTTAGGGGAGTTCTTAAATACCTGTTTACTTCTTCAATTTCTGCATCTCCGTCTGCCACTACGATTTTCCCGTATTTTCTGACCTTTTGTTTCGTTAGGTCAAACTCGTCCTCTATCGTTCCTACAATCTCTTCCAAAATGTCTTCAATCGTCAGTATTCCGAGAGTTGAACCGTATTCGTCAACCACTATTGCAAGTTGGGAAGGAGTTTTTCTAAAGCGTGAAAGGGCTTCAAGAATCCCCATGTATTCCGGAAAAACGAGAACCGGCTTTGCAACTTCTCCGACACGTTTGTTCAGATTTTCCTCTTCAAGAAGAGAGTCAACAGAAAGGTAAGAATTTATGTTGTCAATCCTTGACTTAAAGACCGGGAGTTTTGAAAACCCCGTGTTTTCAAATATTTCCACCGTGTTGGCAACGGGCGTTTTTTCTTCCACCGCAACAACCTTGGACAAAGGAGTGTAAATGTCTCCAACGTTTTTTTCTCTAACTCTCAGAATGTTTTTCAAGATGGCCCGCTCAGGAAGGTCAAGTTTTAACCTCTTCACGTTGTCAAGAAGAAAGAAGAGTTCCTCTTTGGTTATGGAATACCTTTGTTCGCTTTTTGCTACTTTTGAAACAAACCTTGCAAATTCCATCAGGAAGAATGTCAACGGTTTGAAAACGAGATAAAAGAAGTAAATAGGATATGCGAGTTTAAAGGAAATTTTGTTTGAATACTTCTGAAAAAGACTCTTGGGAATGAGTTCTCCGAACGTTAAAGTTATCGGAGTTAAGAGCAAAACTACCGCAAGTTCAGGATGGTTAACAAACAAAGGAAACTGCACTTTATCAAGAACAAAAAGCGTAAATATTGTAGATGCTGAAACCGTTGAAAGGTTTGTTCCTACAAGGGTTGTTGCCAAAAACTTTTCCGGATTCTCAAGGAGTTTTTTTAAAAGTTTTGCTTCCTTTTTTCCGTCTTTAAAGCGCTTTTCAAGTTCAATCCTTGAAAGGGAAACGATTGCTATTTCGCTTCCCGAGAAAAATCCTTCAAAAATCACAAAAATTGCAATTGCAAGAAGGGGAATTACCGCTTCCACCTTCACTCTCCTAAAAGAACGTTCAAAATGTCATCAAGGGTTATTATTCCGAGCAACTTTCCGTTTGAACAAACAACGGCCATGTGTTTCTTCTCCTTTTGCATGGTTTGCAACAACCTGTCCAAAGGTAATTCGGGTTCTGCAGTGATGGGTTCTGATGCGAACTCTACTACCGGAACTTCAAGGTTTTCTCTTTTTACGTAGTGGGGTATTAAAGTCTTTACGTGAACGATTCCTTTGACGTTTTTTTCTCCGTCAACCACCGGAGCCCTTGAAAATCCCGCTTCCTTTAGTTTCTTGACCGCTTCTTTTAAAGGCATTCCTTCGTCAAGGCAAAAAACTTTTTCTGCCGGAATCATCACATCTTTCACTTTTCTTCTGTCAAGTTCAAAGGTTTTTTTCAAAAGTTTCCCCTCTTCTTTACAGATAGTTCCGCTTTCTTCGCTTTGAGACACCAAAATCAGGAATTCTTCCTCGGACAAAACTCTTGGTTTGTTGAAAAGTTCCACTCCGAAAATTCCGAGAATCCTTTCAGAAAGCCCCACCGCCACGAATCTTAAAGGAGAAACTATTGCGTAAAAGGTTTTGATGAAAGGAAGAATGAAGAAACTGTATTTTTCTGCGTTTTTTATTGCAAGAGTCTTGGGAGTTATTTCGCCGAAAATGAGAACTATCAACAATGTAATCGGAACTGCCATCATGCTTCCGATTTCTTCTCCGAACGTCTCTACAAAAAATACCGCAGAGGTTGAAGCGATGGCTATGTTCACCATTTCGTTGCCGATAAGGATTGTTGCTATGAGGTCTGCGGGTTTTGAAAGAAGGTTGAGAATCTCCCGGGCTTTTTTACTGCCTTCTTTTGCAAGCCGTTCAATTCTTATGAGGTTTAAAGAGAAGAAAGCCGTCTCTGAAGACGAAAACAGGGCAGAAAGAAGAACAAGAGCGATGAAAATTAGTTCCATCAGGGCTTGTTCTTTATCATCTCCATAATGATGAAGTTTTGTATTGCAGAAATCACATTGTTAGTTAACCAGTATAAAACGAGACCTGCAGGAAAGTTTGCAAACATTATCGTGAAAACGATTGCCATTAAGTAGAAGACTCTTTGTTGTTCCGGATTGGAAGAAGGACTCAACTTTTGTTGGACAATCATTGAAATTCCCATGAGTATCGGAAGTATGTATGTCGGGTCTTTTGAAGAAAGGTCAGCAATCCACAAAAAGTTTGCCCCTTTCAACTCAACCGCATTCATAAAGATTTCGTAAAGGGCTATGAATATCGGAATCTGCAAGAGAATCGGCAAACATCCTCCCATGGGATTTACGCCTGCCTCTTTGTAGAGTTTCATAACCTCTTCGTTTAACTTTTGAGGGTTGTTCTTGTATCTTTTCTTTAATTCTTCCAACTTCGGAGCAAGTTCTTGCATTTTTTTCATTGATGCTACGCCCTTATGGGTCAAAGGATGCAAGATAACCTTAACAATCAGTGTTAGGATAACTATTACGAGTCCCCAATTTGGAACGTAATTGTGGAGAACGAGGAAAAACTTTAGTAAATACTTTGCGAGAAATCCCATAATTCCGAAGTTTATGGAATCTTCCATTGAAAATTTTTCAAGAAGTTCAATTTCTTTCGGTCCAAAGTAAAGGATTCCTTTGCCGGCTTCCACCGCCACGACTTTGACATTGTTAACGGTTAAAATTGCTCCACTAACCTTTTCATTCCCTTTTATCGTTTCGGTGTAGTATTTGCTTTCTACTCCAACCCAATCTGCGGAAGAGAAGGTCTTTTCTTCTTTGAGCCTCTTGACCTTCCCGTTGACTTTCACCGCAACGGACTGAAAGTTTGAAATCTCCGGTAGAACGAGGAAAAATTTGCGGTTCGGAGCGTTAACTTCAAAACCTATTGCGTAGTTGTCCGGATAAAACGTGTAAGTTCTCGTTATTTTGGTTCCGTTAACGGTTGCTACAAGGTGTAGTTTAACTTCTTGGTTCTTTACCGAAACTTTTGAGGTTCCGTTCCACGAAAACGATGCGGATATTAACTTGCCTTCAAGTTCGTCCTTTCCGTAAAGGGACAACGGAAAGATGCCGAGTTTTTCTACTTTTTTCGGAATTAGCAATGTTTTGTATTTTTTATCGTAGAAGTAAACAATGTTTCCGTTCAGTTTTGAAATCTTTGCGATGTAAAGCGGAGTCTCAATTGTTATTTTTTCGCCGTTTTCTTTGATACCTCTCACGTGGTAGTTAAAAGACAGTTCTTGTTTGTTTTGAATTCTCCCGCGCTTTGTTTCTTTTTCCTTACTCTTCGGATTTAAAAAGAGAAACGTTATTGCAAGCCAAACTAACAATCCCAGCAACAAGTAGTTAAAAATTTTCTTTTCTTCCACAGTTTCACCCCTTTTACGGATAGTCAACTCCTCCAGAACTCAGAGGATTGCACCTTAAAATTCTCCAAATTGTTTTTAAAGTTCCCTTTAAAATTCCGTATTTTTCCAGCGCCATAACGGCATATTCGGAACAGGTAGGATAAAACCTGCAGTTGTTTCCCAAAATTGGAGAAATAAAGGTTTGATACAACCTAATTGTCCTTATCAACACGCTTTTCATCAAGTAAACCGCTCCTTGAAGCAATGCTCAGAAAGTCCTTTTCAACGTCCTGTCTCTTTTTTCCGAGTATTTCCTTTTTGGCAATGAAAATGATATCAAAAGGTTTTAAAAGATGCTTGTTGAGTCTAAAGGTTTCCCTCATAAGCCTTTTTGCCCTGTTTCTTTCAACCGCTTTTTTTGAAACCTTCTTTGATGCTATAAAACCAGCCCTCGGAAAGCCCAGTTCGTTTTCCTTGTAAATCAAGACCAAAAGTTTACCCGCAGTTTTTCTGCCCGATTCAAAAACGGATTGAAATTCTTTCTTCTTTCTTAACCTTTCCCACTTTTTAAAAGTAAACCTTATTTCCTTCTCTTCCACTCGTCGCTAACCGTGAGTTTCCAGCGTCCCTTTCTCCTTCTTCTTCTCAAGATTTCCCTACCGGACTTCGTCTTCATTCTTGCCCTGAAGCCGTGAACCCTCTTTCCGTGGATTATGCTCGGCTGATACGTTCTCTTCGGCAACTTCCACCTCCTGCGGGTAAATTTCAGCCATTGATTTTAGTCCTTTAACCCAACAATGGCAAGGATGTGTTA
>CAZZKT010000075.1:0-4602 GCA_964654625.1 uncultured bacterium | reverse complement strand
GTTGCGATGACCGGCGTTACGATGGCCGAATACTTCAGGGATGTTGAAGGAAGAGACGTTCTCTTCTTCATTGACAACATGTTCAGGTTCATTCAGGCCGGTTCTGAAGTTTCCGCACTTCTTGGAAGGATTCCTTCAGAGGTTGGTTATCAGCCGACCCTTGCAACGGAAGTAGGAGCAATTCAAGAACGTATTACTTCCACGAAGAAAGGTTCAATTACTTCCGTTCAGGCTATTTACGTTCCCGCTGACGACTTTACAGACCCGGCTCCGTTCACACTCTTTGCCCACCTTGACGCAACAACGGTTCTTTCCCGTTCTCTGGCAGAGCAGGGTATTTACCCGGCAGTTGACCCGCTTGAGTCTACTTCCCGTATGCTTGACCCCAACATCGTTGGCGAAAGACACTACCGCGTTGCAAGGGAAGTTCAAAGATACCTTCAAAGATACAAAGAACTCCTTGAAATCATTGCAATTCTCGGTATGGAGGAATTGTCAGAGGAGGATAAACTCGTTGTTCACAGGGCAAGGAGAATTCAACTCTTCCTCACACAGCCCTTCCACGTTGCAGAGGCGTTTACCGGACTTCCCGGAAAGTATGTAACCATTGAGGAAACGATTGAAGGATTTGAAATGATTATCAACGGAGAACTTGACCACTTGCCAGAAAACGCTTTCTACATGGTTGGAAACATTCAGGAAGCCATTGAGAAGGGCGAGAAACTAATGAAAGAAGCAAAAGCAAAGTAAGGAGTTAAAAATGGCTGTTAAAATTCCGGATAGCGTTAAGTTTTTCATCGCTTCTGCTTCCGGCAGATACCATCAGGTTGACACGCAGGAAATTTATGTTGAAACGGACGACGGAGACATAGGCATCCTGCCGGGGCACCAGCCGGAATTCCACTTGGTAACCGCGGGTTTTGTCAGGTGGAAGGAGGAAGAGGGAGAAAAAGAATTAGCGGTGTTTGATGGATTTCTTCAGATAGAACCCGATGTGGTTAGGATTGGCTGTAAGGAAGCGTTGAAAAGGGAAGAGGTAAACGTTTCGGAACTTGAAAAGAAGGTTGAAGAACTTGAGGAAAGCGTGAAGTCTTACGGAGAGGAAGCACCTGTTGAGGAAGAGGAAAAACTGAGGGTTCTTAAGGAATTCCTCAGGAGACTCAAACAATGAAAACCTTTAAGCGGAGGCTCTTTACCCCCGGCCCAACTCCTCTTCCTCCTTCCGTTCAAAATGCCCTTTCAAGACCTGTTCTTTATCATCGCTCCGAAGAATTTAAGGAAATTTTCGTTGACACTCTCCAAAGACTCAAAAGGTTAATGAGGACGAACGGAGAAGTCGTTATTTTGACTTCCTCCGGAACCGGTGCTATGGAATCTGCGGTTTCAAACTTTTTCGGAGAAGGTGATAAGGTTCTCGTAATTGTCGGAGGAAAGTTCGGCAAACGCTGGCTTGAAATAGCAAAACTTTACGGGTTAGAGCCAATCGTCATTGAGGTAGAATGGGGAAGGGCGGTTGACCCGGAAGAGGTAAGAAGGGCGGTCAAGCAGTATTCTCCAGCCGGAATACTGACACAAATCTGTGAAACTTCAACTGGAACCGTCTACGACATAAAGGCAATCGGAGAAATTTCAAAAGAGTTCGGAGTAATTCTCGTTGCGGACGGAATAACTGCTTACGGCGTTTATGACATTCCCACGGATGAGTGGGGAATAGATATTGCCATTACAGGCTCTCAGAAGGCTTTGATGACACCTCCCGGTCTTGCGGTGGTTTGCGTCGGGAAAGAATGTTTGGAAAAGTTAAAACCCTCAAGGAGTTATTACTTTGACCTTCGGAAGGAGATTTCTCAACAAAGGAAAGGGCAGACCGCATATACCGTTTCCACCACTTTGGTGGTTGCTCTAAATGAAGCCCTGAAACTGATTGAAGAGGAAGGGCTTGAAAACACCGCAAAAAGACACGAAGTCCTTGCGGAGTGCGCAAGAAAAGGCATTTCTTCCCTCGGACTTGAACTGTTTTCCGAAAGACCCGCAAACGGATTGACTGCGGTTAAATGTCCCGAAGGACTTGACTGTAAAAAACTCGTTTCCTGTATGAAGGAAAAGGGAATGACGATAGCGGGAGGACAAGACCACCTCAAAGGAAAAATCTTCAGAATTTCCCACATGGGATACGTTGACGTTTTTGACCTCGTTGAAGTCTTTTCCGCACTTGAAATTTGCCTTTATCAGTTGGGATACAGAAAGTTCACGCTCGGAACATCTTTAAGAGCAATCCTTGAAACCTATTACTCCCTTGCACTTTGAGCCTTTATCCTTTCCCTGTAAATTCTCTTAACCGCGATGACTCCCTTAATGTTCTTTATGGCGTTCATCACTTTTGAGAGTTCTTCCTTGTTTCTAACCTGAAGGACGAAGTCAAGAACCGCTCTGCCGGTAGCGGTTGACTTTGTAAGTGAAGAAGCAATGTTTATTCCCTGTTTTGCTATTGCGGAAGAAACGCTTGCAAGCATTCCCGGAACATCCTCAACGGAAACCCTGATTTTTGCTTTGTAGAATTTGTTGGAAGGAGGAAATTCAACGGACACTACCCTTCCGGGGGAACTTTCCATAACTTGCCTTGCAACGACGCAGTTTGCGGTGTGAATCTCTATTCCCTTTCCGGAATTTACTATGCCGACAACTTCGTCTCCCGGAAGGGGATTACAGCACTCTGCAATGATTACCATTATGTTGCTTATACCGTTTACTTTTACCTCCGGAATTTCAACAGAAACGCCCTTTTGTTTTGTTTTCTTCTCTTGTTCTACTTGAATTCCGAGGAGTTTCCTTGCCACCGTCTCGGGATTCAGTTTGAAGTATCCGATATCTATCAGAAGAGATTCCACCGTTTGATAGCCGAGGCTCTTTATCTTCTCCTCAATCCCTTCCTCTTCAAGGAGCGTTGAAAGGCTCTTATCGGACAACTTGCGGACGAACTTGTCAAGCATTTCTTCTCCGAGTTTCCTTGCTTCTTCGTTTGCTTGCTTTCTCAAAAAGTTCTTGATTGCTGACTTTGCTTTGGAAGTCTTTACGAATTTAAGCCAGTCTCTGCTCGGTCTTTCTTCGCTTCCGGTGATTATTTCAACCCTGTCACCGCTTTGGAGAACATAACTCAAAGGCACTATTTTCCCGTTTACCTTTGCGTATCTGCACCTGTGTCCTATGGAGGTGTGAATCGCATAGGCAAAGTCCACCGGCGTTGAGCCGACGGGAAGGGTTTTAAGGTCTCCCTTCGGTGTGAATACGTAAACTTCCTCTCCGTAAAGGTCTTTTCTCACCGCATCTATGAAATCTTTCGGATTTTTCTCTTCCCTTACCCACTCAAGCAAACTCCTCAACCACAAAAACCTTTCCCTTTCTGCTTCCGTTAGTGCTCCTCCCCCTTCCTTGTATTTCCAGTGGGCAGCGATTCCCATCTCCGCAACTTGGTGCATCTTGTAGGTTCTTATTTGGAACTCAATGAACTGTCCCTTGGGACCGACCACGGTGGTGTGCAATGACTGATACATGTTGGGTTTGGGAGTTGCTATGTAATCCTTGAACCTTCCCGGAACGGGAGTCCACAAACTGTGAATTATTCCGAGCGTTTGATAGCACTGAGCAACCGTTTCGGTTATTATTCTTATTCCGGCAACATCGTAAACTTCTTCAAACGGAATTCCTTTTGTCACCATTTTTCTGTAAATGCCGTAAATGTGTTTGAACCTCCACTGTATTTCTCCCTTTATTTTGTTAACTTCCAGTTCTTTCTTAACGGTTTCTATGATTTTCTCAAAGTATGGAAGCAGTTTGCCCTTTACTTCAAGAACTTTTTTTCTTATTTCTTCGTAAGTTTGCGGTTCAAGATACTTGAGGGAAAGGTCTTCAAGTTCGTTTTTAATCCGATACATTCCCAGCCTGTTGGCTAAAGGAGCGTAAATCGTTAAGGTCTCTTGCGCTTTCCTTATGATGCTTTCCTTACTCAAACCTTCAAGGGTTCTCATATTGTGAAGGCGGTCTGCAAGTTTAACGATGAGAACCCTTATGTCTTCTGCGAGAGATATTAAAAGGTTTCTGAACGCTTCTGCGTCTTTTTCTTCTTTGCTTTTGAATTCAAAACTTTCAAGTTTTGTGACTCCTTTGACGATGAAACTTACTTCTTTTCCGAAGTTTTCTTCAATCTCCTCTAAGGTGGTGTCCGTATCCTCAACCGTATCGTGGAGAAGACCCGCAACGATGGTCGGAACGTCCATTCTCAACTCTGCAAGAATGTAAGCGACTTCCGCAGGATGAGAAAAGAAAGGTTCCCCCGTTTTCCTGAACTGTCCCTCGTGCTTCTTCTTCGCAAACTCGTAAGCCTTTACTATCGCCTGTTCGTCAAAATTATCTCTGTATTCCTTAATCTTGTTTATAATTTCCTCGCAGGTTCTCATCTGTTGTTTAACCTCCACCTTTTCAATTTTATGTTTGAAGCCTAAAAAATCAACGGTAGAAGTTTTTGCTGTAAAACCTTGGAGGAGTAAGAAAAGTGGTAAGAAATCCACGCCTTGAAAGAATCAAAGAAAAGGTTTTTTCGGGAGA
>CAZZKT010000074.1:0-4739 GCA_964654625.1 uncultured bacterium | reverse complement strand
AAGCCAAAAGCAAAAACGGAACTATGAAAGAGAAAAGAATCCACAATTGTTCTTTTATTTGTCTTTCAGGGTATTCCATCTTATCCTCCCCAAGTTAAGTTTTAACTCCATTTTAGCAAAAGTTGTGGTATAATGCTACTTGGTTCTAATACTTTCAAAAACTCAAGCAATGGATAAAATAGTGCTGTTTCTTCAAGAAGCGTTTGTGTGCTTACTCGGAATGATATACGGAGAAATGGTCTTCAGGGTGGTTTCCGTGCTATCGCTTAAATTCGTTTACACGATTAAGTTTCTTTTCTTGCTTTTGGTAATACTGTTTGCGATTCCTGCAATAACTGTGGTTTTCATCCGAACCATCGCGTTAAGGTGGCTGATAATCTTTTACCTTTCGTCTAATCTTTACTTGTGGTATCGGGTAGCCAGCACTTTTAACCTCTATTACGGAGGCTAAAGGGTGAGATTTTGTTCTGTAGAGGTTATAAACAGAGAGAAGTTTAGAGGGTTTGAACTGGAAAAGGGAATCTTAAAGACTTCTTACAAATCTAAATTAGAAACTATCCCTGCGGATTGCCACACGGACCTTCTTTTAACATCTCAAGGTTTTCTTCATTTCAAACTTGAACTTCCCTCTCAAATCAAAAAAGACCTGAAATTAATCCAAATAGAAAACACGTTTTCCTCTCAACTTGAAGGTTTAGGGTTTGTTCCCGGAAACTACACCTACTTTTACAGAGAACAAAAACATTTCAAAAAGGCTATGTTAGACATAGACCTTTTCGTATATCCGAATCAGGAATTGGAAGAACTCAACTACAACCGATTGTTCATACTGCCGGACATTTTTTACACACTGGTAAAAAGAATGAAACCAAAAGACGATGTTTCTTACATGTTTGTTCACGTTTTTGAAGACAACGCATTCTTTGCGTGTTTCAGAGGCACTCACCTGTTAAGGGCAAGGGTGGTGAGCGGTTTTACTAACCTTGAAGGAGAAATAGGAATTACCAATCAACTTCTTAGAGATAGGCACGGTTTTCTCGTTCCCGAGAAAAACATCTTTGTTTCCGGAGTGAAGACAGAATCCTTCCAAACGCTTGATACTCTGTTTGAAAGAGAAAAAAGATTGAGAATTTTTAAAAAGAAAATGGAAGTTTTCTTCAAAAGCAAAGAAGTTCCGCACGAGTTTGTAATTCTCTTTTTGGTTTACGCTCTCGGTTTGAAACCCGTAAGGGTTAAAGACCCGGTTTCCGTTTTCATTGACGGTAGAGTTCTCAAAAGGGCATCAATAGTTCTCGGCGGATTGTTCGGACTGGGCATTGCAACGATTGCCGGGGAAGTCGGTATGATTAAAAACTTGAATTCCCAAAAAGAACTTTTAAACCTTGAACTTTCATCGCTTAAACCAAAACTTCAAAAACTCAAGGCTGAACTTGGAAAGTTGACGAGAAAACTTGAATCGGAAGAAATTAAAGTCATTAAAAATATGAACTTTCCGCTGATTATTGAAACCTACTACGCGGTTAGAAAACTCGGCAAAATCCCCGGAATAGAAATCATCTACATGCAACTTGAGGGAGAAGACAAAGTGAAACTTGGCGTGGTTGCAAAAACTCCCGAAAGCATAGAAGAACTTGAAAGAAGGTTGGAACTCATTCCCACGGTAGTTGAATCAAAATACACCATTTTGTTCAAGGCTGAAAACGGATATTTTGTAAACTACGAAATCGGTTTGGGGAAGGCTACCTATGGAGAGGCGATTGAGAGTTGGAAGAATACTCGTTGAAGCGTCAAGAAAGTCGGTTTCCATGTTTGTAGTGCTGTTCCTGGCATTTCTTTCGTCAGTGGTTGTTGCTCTTTTTTTGCTTTCCAAGCTGACTCAGATAAATACCCAACTTGAAACTTTAAAACTTGACCTTCAGAAAACAAAGTCCGAACTTACAAGCCTTGAGAACAACATTAGAAAGTATAAAAGTCAAGAAACTACTTATGTTTCTCTCCTCGGAACGGGAATTCCGAAAGAAAAAATTTCTTCTCTTAAAACGGAACTCATAAGGTTTGCAAAAAGAAACGGTGCGGAGATTTACTTTGTAGAACCCGGAAAGGAAGAAGGAGGATTTTACTCCATAACCGTTCTCATTAAGGGAACGGAAATTAACGTTCTCAGAACCCTTGTTGATATGAGAAGAGAAATTGCTTACGCCTTGGAATCTCCGGTGCTTGCGCCGGGACTGTTTTACGGAACAATGAAGTTTCCCGTCGTCTCTTTAAAAGGCGAAAATACTTCCGAACATCTTAATAGTCAGCGAGGAAAAAGATGAAAAAACTCGGAGACATTCTGAAGGAAGAAGGATTAATAACCGAAGAACTTTTGGAATTGGCTCTCAAAGAGCAAAAAAGAACGGGAGAACTTTTAGGAGAAGTTCTTTTAAGGCTTGGATTCGTATCGGAAGAAGAACTTTTAAGGGCGCTCTCAAAGCAGGCCGGAAAAGAAGAGGAAGAAATTGAGGTAGATGAAGAACTCGTCTCTAAAGTTCCGAAGGATGTTGCTCTTAGATGGAAGTTTATTCCCGTTAAGAAGGAAGGAGAAAAAATTGTTATTGCGTCTCCTTCAAATCATTCCCTTGAACTTAAAAGTTTTGTGGAGAGGTTTTTTAAAGCACCCGTTGAGATAAAACCTTTGAGCGAAACAGAATTTGACAAACTCTTCAGGCTTTACTACGGAGAGAAGATAAACATTGAAGCCCTTGTTGACGACATACTTAAAAGGCTTCAGGGCGGAGCCAACGTCGGAAGTGATACCGCAATCATAAACATTGTGAACCACATACTGAACAAAGGGTTGGATGACAACGCAACGGACATTCACATTGAACCGGGAGAAAGCGTAACAAGAATCAGATACAGGGTTGACGGCGTTTTAAAAGTGGGACTCGTTCTCCCTAAAAAAATCCACAATTCAATCATAATAAGGTTAAAAGTTCTTGCAGGACTTGACATTTCCGAAAGCAGAATCCCCCAAGACGGAGCGTTTACCTTCAAATACGGAAACAGAGAAGTTGACGTAAGAACTTCAATCCTTCCTTCAATATACGGTGAAGCGGCGGTTCTGAGATTACTTAACGTAACCGGTGAACTTCCGGAACTTCCCAAACTCGGTTTTTCCGAAGAGGACTTAAAGAAGGTAGAAATGGTAGGGAAACAACCTTACGGCATTATTCTGGCTTCCGGTCCTACTGGTTCCGGAAAAACGACGACCCTTTACGCTCTCTTAAACACCGTTTTTTCTCTCAAAAAGTGCATCATTTCCGTAGAAGACCCTCCGGAAATTAAGTGGGAACTTATAAGGCAGGTAAGGGTTAACCCGAGGGCAGGTTTAACGTTTTCAAGCGCTTTGCGTTCAATCTTGAGACAAGACCCGGACATAGTTCTCATAGGAGAGATAAGAGACCCGGAAACTGCGGACATCGCGGTCAAGGCTGCACAAACGGGTCACTTGATTTTGAGCACGGTTCACACCAACACCGCAACGGAAGTTCCTTTAAGACTTCAAAACCTTAACGTTGACCCCTACTTGTTTGCTCCCGTTTTGCTCGGAGTGATTGGACAAAGACTCGTGCGTAAGATATGCCCCTACTGTAAAGCCCCTTATCCGGCTTCCGAAAGGGAAAAAGAAATCCTCGGAGTGCCTCCCGATAAAGAATTGACCTTATGGAAAGGCCTGAAATGTAACAGGTGTAAGTTTACCGGATACATGGGCAGAACGGTTATCGCTGAAGTTTTCATTCCGGATGCAGAGATTCAAGAAGAAATAGTAAAAGGTATTTCCGCCGTAAAGTTAAGAAAATTGGCAATAGAAAAAGGAATGAAAACGATGTATATGGACGCGGTAAACAAGATTCTTCGAGGAATTACCACCGTTGAAGAGTTAGAAAGAGTCCTTAAAACCACAGAAAGGTTCTAAAATGAAACCGTTTAAAGTCAGATATTACTCAAAAGTTCACGGAATTATTGAAGAAGTTGAAGTTCTTGCGGAAAATGAAGCAGAAATTCTGAGAAATACTCTTGCCAACCCTGATATTATAGTTCTGGACATCAAACCAAAGTGGGAATTTCTTGCATCTTTGTTTGAATTCGGAAAAGTTCCTTTAAAAGAACTTGCGGACTTTTGCTATACGGTCGGAAAATCCTTGGAAATAGGAGTAGATGTAATTTCTACTTTACAGGACCTGGTTAGCGTTTCAAAATCAGCCAAAATGAGAAATGCCCTAAGGAGAATAGTGTATGATTTACAAGGAGGTGCTTCTCTTTCAGAAGCGGTTTCAAGGCAAAAAAAGGTGTTCCCTCCAGACCTCGTTGCCCTTATCAAAGTCGGGGAAACGAGCGGAAATCTTCCCTCCATTCTCCTCCGTTACTCAGAGCATCTTGATTGGCTTTTGAAAATGCGCGCCGAAATCAAGAAGGCAATGGCTTATCCTATAATGGCCTCCTCTGCAATCGTTCTAATTATCATCGTTTTAACTACGTTCGTTCTCCCGAAAATCGTTCAAGCCATTAAGTTGTTAGGTTTAAAACAACTTCCGCTTCCCACGAAAGTTATCATTTTTATGAGTAAACACGGCATTTTAGTAGTTCACTTGATAGCACTCATAGCGATTTCCATTACAATAAGCGCAATCTTGCGCAGAATTATTCCGAAGTTCAGATACTACTACGACAAGTTCATTCTGAAAGTTCCCGTA
>CAZZKT010000073.1:0-4826 GCA_964654625.1 uncultured bacterium | reverse complement strand
TCGGGAAAGTCCCTTCCGATTTCAACAATTTTCAAGTAAACGGGGTCTTGTTCAATATGGATTTCTTTCATTTCTTCTTCAGCCTTTTCCCTCATTTCTACTATCATCTCTTCAGGCGGTAATTCCGGCGGTAGTTCCGGCACTTCCTTTCTCATCATCCTGAAAGCCAAGAATCCTGCCAAGGACATAAAGAGAAGTGCAAACACTGCAAAGTAATACCACGGAATCGGCTTTTCTTCCTTGACGGCTTTCATTATCTCCCTTGCTTCAAACGGAACGCTTGCAACCGTTACTACATCTCCTCTTTTCGGGTCATAACCGATTGCACTTTTAACTATGTTTTCGTAGGTTTTTATCTCTTCCTCGGAACGGGGAACGAACTTTATGATTCTGTTTCCTTCTTTGTCCGTTTTAATTTCGTATTTGCCGTCAACGAGAACACCGACCGTTATCCGCTTGATTCTGAAAACGGGAGTAATTGCCCTTTCTATGGTCTTTGAAACGTCGTAGTTTGTGGTAATGTCCTTCTTTTCCCTCTCGGAGATTATTTCGTTCGGTGTCAGGTCAATAACGGGAGGGATGTTCGTT
Source organism: uncultured bacterium (assembly GCA_964654625.1). Classification (GTDB taxonomy): domain Bacteria; phylum Aquificota; class Aquificia; order Desulfurobacteriales; family Desulfurobacteriaceae; genus CAZZKT01. The sequence goes on along the minus strand of CAZZKT010000073.1, from coordinate 4,238 downwards.
GTTGAACCCGGAACTCCTTGAGGTTTGGGTTTTGTCCTTTTCTCTTTCTCTTGAATTTTCCTTTGACTTACAACCGCGGTTTTTTCCGGGTCGTAAATTTCTTTGTGGGTTTCCACCTTGCCGGTTTCTATCTCCACAGAAGCCCTTACCACCACCTTGTCGCTACCGAGAACGGCGGAAAGCATCGTTTGGACTTTCCTCTCAATTTCTCTTTCAAGTTTCCTTTTGATTTCAAGTTCTTTTGAAGTTCCGAGTTCGTCTTTTTCTTTAAGAACTTCCGAAAGGACCCTGCCCCTGTTGTCAATCACGGAAACGTTTTCTGGCTTTAGTTTCGGAACTGCGTGAGATACGAGAAAAACGATTGCTTTAACCTGCTCCGGCGTAAGGTCTTTACCCTCCCACAGGGTAATCAGAACGGAAGCCTTCGGTTCTTCTTCCTCTCTCATGAATATTGATTCCTTCGGAAGGGCAATGTTGACTTTGACTTCTTTTACCGCATCAATCCTTTTTATCGTTCTTTCAAGTTCTCCTTCAAGAGCCATAAGGTATTCCATTCGCTCCTGAAACTGAGTGATACCGAGTTTCGGTTCTTTGAAGATTTCAAAGCCGACACTTTTGCCGTGGGGAAGTCCTTTTGAAGCAAGTTTTAAGCGGAGAGTGTAAACCATGTCTTTGGGAACGAGGATTATGCTACCGTCTCCGGTGATTTTGTAAGGAACTCTTTCTTCCTGAAGAACGCTTATGATTTCTCCCGCATCGTCAGGGCTTAACTTCGTGTAAAGAACCGCAAATTCCGGTTCGGAAGAGTGTTTTAAAAGAAGAATCGTTGTGAAGAGCAAAATTGCGAAAAGAGAAAGGACTATAAGGATGTTTCTCGGAGTTGCGTGTTTTCTGATGAGTTTTTCTGCCTGCTCTTTAAGTTCTTTTAAGTCCACCTTTTCTCCTTAAACCTGCATCCTCATAATCTCTTGATAACTTTCTATTACCTTGTTTCTCAATTCAACGAGGAGTCTTAACGAAACTTCTGCCTTTTCAACCTTGTATATCACCTCTTCAATGTTTGAAATTTTGCCCTGAGCAAAGAGTTTTTCCGCTTCACTTGCCTCAAGAAGGTTTGAATTCACCTCGCTCAAGAATTCCTCAAAGATTTCTTTGAATCCTTTTTCAACTTTCTTTCCCTTACCGGTTTCAAATTCCGAAAATACCTGATTTCCGATACCTTCAACCTTCATCTTGAACTCCTCAAAAAGTTTTAAGCCCTGAGAACTTCAATTGCGTGAAGGATTACGGACTTTTCCGTGTTAAAAGCGGTCAAGTTTGCCTGATACGTTCTGATTGCCGAAATCATGTCAACCATTTCTTTGATTGGGTCAACGTTCGGGAGTTTCACGTAGCCGTTTTTGTCAGCCAGAGGATTGTCGGGGTCATACTTCATCTTGAAGGGTGCCGGGTCTTCAATGATTTTCTTCACTTTCACCCTGTAAACGTTGATGTTCCCTTCCTTCTCCATGACCGTTTCAAAAACGGGAATCTTTCTCCTGTAAGGAGTTCCGTTCTCGTCAACGGAATTTGCGTTTGCAAGATTGCTCGCACTTATGTGCATCCTCACCCTTTGGGCAAGCATACCGGTTAAAGAAATTTCAAGTCCTTTAAAAATCATGACTGCCTCCCCTGAATAACGAGTTTAAGTTTCCCGAGTTCTTTTCTGATTATTTCGTTGATTGCCCTTACCATAATTGCAGTTTCTGCAAGTTTTCCGAGTTCCTTGTCAAGGTTTACCCTGTTTTGGTCATAACCGATAACATCTTCAAGTTCTTTTTCTTTCAAAACAACCTTGGAAGACGGGTCAATGTGCTTCGGATGTTCCCTCTTTAAGGGTATCGTTTTCTCAAGTTCCCTTTCAAATACGATGTCTTTTGGTTTGTAGAAGGGGGTGTCCGCATTGGCTATGTTTCCTTCAATAACTTTCATCCGTTTTATGTAAAAGTTTGCCCACTTTGTTAAAAAGTTTAACCGCCCGAACACTTTATTCATTTCTCACCTCCCGTTCAAGAAGGGAATCCTTGTAAATGATTTGTGCAAGATGAGCAAAAGAATCTTTACAAAGACTCAACTTTTCAAACTCCCTTTCAACGTCCTTCATGAGTCTCGTTCCGGAAATCGTGTAAAAAGCAAGGGTGTGGCAGTCTTCAAATCCTCCTTCTATCAAAGAGTTCGCAATGCTGAAGACTACATCGTAGTTTCCCGAAACCAAGTTTTCTTCCATGAGGACTTCCAAACATGCTTTTACGGTCTCCATTGACGAATACAGTTCAACGAGTTTTTCTTTGTTTTCTTCAAACAAACCGAATGCTTTATTTAGTTTACCATTTTTGACAAGATAGTAAACAGCAAGGGCAAGAGCGTCGCTGTCTTCTTTTCCGCAGAGTTTAAAAAGTTTTTGAACTTCCGGAAGTTTCAAGGGAAGATACATTCCGAGTTTGAAGTAAAGTTTCCAGTAATCGCAAACTTCCCTGTTCTTTACGTAAGAAAGAAACCTTAAAGCATCCTTGAATTCCCTCTCTTCGTAAAGAGCACCGGCCATCATTATGATGTCTTGGTCTTTTCTCCACCTTTTCACCATAAAGTCAAGGAGCGAAATTCTGAGTTTTCGCATGTTGCACGCTTTGAGAGAAGAAGCAAACTTCAAAAGAACTTTCCTGTTGAAAATCTCCTGAAAGAACCTCGGATTTGCCCTGTAAAGAGAACACGCTCTTTTGTCGTCAAGAGAAAGGAGGTAAGGTGTCCACAATTTTCTGATAAACTCCCTCTGTTCGTATTTGACCTTTTCGGGAAATAAGAGGGAAACCTCCCAAGTTAACCTGTCAAAGATGACCTGCGGGGAGTTCAAACTCAAAACGAGATAACCGAAGTCCGCAAGGGCATAAATGCCTACGTATGTCGTTCTGTAGTTAACGAGAAGTTTGGCAATGTATTTTATCGGGTCTTTGAAGGCCTTTTCTTTGGAAAGTTCCGCCCTGTATTTAACGTCGGGAATGGAAAGGAGAGGAATAATTTTCAGCCTTGCAACGAGCGATTCCGGGGAATCCGGAGAGTCTCTGATTACGGAGTAGTAGTAAATGAAAGCGAGTTTGTGGTTTCCCTTCCTTAATTCTATGTCTCCGAGTCTCAAAAGAGACCTTCTTATTACGGACTTGTCCCTTGTAAGGCTTATGATTCTTCTGAAGAGTTGTTCCGCAAACGTAAATTGGGAAAGTCTGTAAAAGTTTTCCGCAACCAAGTAGTAATATTCGGGATTGTCTATGAGGTAGTTTTCGTATTTCCTGTAAACTTTGTAAAAGTAAGGATACGCTTTTTCGTATTCTCCCTTTATGAAAAGAAGAAGCCCTTTGACGAACTCAACTTCTCTTTCTTGTTCGGGAGAGAGTTTTGAAGTGCTGATGAGAATGTAGTATTCTTCCGCCATTTGAGGTTTTTTAAGCCACAAAGCGGTTCTTACTATTCCAATCGTCGTTTCTATTTTCTCGGAATTAGTTTTAGCCTTCAAAAAGGCAACCCTGTAATTTGCAAGAGCCTGTTCGTAAAATCCCAAGCCTTCGTATATCTTTGCCTTGGTGTAGTAATAGTTCCAGTTGAGTTCCTGTCCCTGCTTTGCTTCTGCCAAAAACAGTTGGAGATGACTTAAAGCCTGCCACAGGTATTTTTTGTCTCCCGTTTTTCTGCCGATTGCGTAGTAGGTCTTGGCAATCCAGAGAAGAGAGTCGTGGTAAATTTTTGAACCCGGAACAAGGCTATTCAAAAAGTGTTCAAGGGCTGTTGAGTAAGAACCTATCTTGTATTGTTCAAGTCCGAGTTTGAACTCCGCTTCGGGAGAAGAAGCAAAAACGGCAACGGGGAAAAGGAGAAAGAGCAAGCATTTTTTCATCACACTTTTAGTTCTAAGGTGTCGCGCCTTTTCTTAACCTTTGTTGAATAAACGGTCTTTCCTCTGACCTTCAGGATGAGTTTTCCTTCTATTTCAAGTTCTTCAAGGACTTCTTTTATTTCTTCCGGTGAGAACGTTTCAAGGAAGGAAGGTTCTGAAAAGTTTATGTTAAACGTAAAGTTTTTCGCACTGTGAACGAGCCCTTTGATGCTTACGTCCTTCAGTGCTATTTCAAACTGATTGGGAACTTCCGTCTTGAATGGAACTTGCTGGGTCGTTCTGTTTTGATGAAAACTGTTCTCGTTAGTGCGGG
>CAZZKT010000072.1:1619-4863 GCA_964654625.1 uncultured bacterium | reverse complement strand
AGATATCCAACCGCATCCGCAACGAGAGTCAGAATTGCAACTGCAACAATCGTGACGTAAACCCTCGGAGTTATCAAATACTTAACGGGATTCACAGCCATAACAACGAGTGCATCTATTTGTTCTGTAACCCTCATGGTTCCTATCTCTGCGGACATTGCAGAACCGGAGCGGGCAGTTACAAGAAGCGCTGAGAGAACCGGAGCGAGTTCCCTTGCCATTGATATTGCAACCACCGCACCAATCATGTGTTCCGCATTGAACCTGTGAAATGTTGAGTAGGTCTCAAGGGCTATGACGCCTCCGGTGAAGAACGAAGTCGTCAAAATGACCGGAAGGGAACCAGTTCCGATATCCGCAAGGTGATTAAAATAATGTTTTATTCTAAATGGCTTGGAAAATGCTCCCAGTATTGCTTCAAACGAGATTAAAAACCATCCTCCGAGAGACTCTAAAATCCCTCGCATTGCGATTTTCTCCTGTGCAAAAAGCGGATATAAGTATAGCAAATTGCTATAATTTTAGTGCCAAACTACTTCCAATTCGGTTTGCAGGAGGTGTAAATGTTTGAAGGAGTTTACGTGGCAATTCCCACCCCCTTCAAGGACGGAAAGATTGATTGGAACTCTCTTGAAAAACACGTTGAGTTTCTTATTGAAAAAGGAGTTGACGGAATAGTCCCCTGCGGAACGACCGGAGAAAGTGCGACTCTCAGCCATTCAGAACACGAAGAAGTCATAGAAAGCGTTGTCAAAATGTGTTCCGGCAGGGTAAAAGTGATTGCCGGAACGGGTTCAAACTGCACGGAAGAGGCAATCAGGTTGACAAAGTTCGCAGAAAAAGTCAAAGCGGACGGTGCTTTGCTGATTACTCCGTATTACAACAAGCCGAATCAGGAAGGTCTTTACAGGCACTTCAAAAAGATAGCGGACTCTGTTGACATCCCGATAATCCTTTACAACGTTCCCGGAAGGACCGCAGTAAACATGTTGCCGGAAACGGTTGCAAGACTGTCGGAAGAGAAAAATATCGTCGGCATTAAAGAGGCTACTGGAAGCACCAACGTGGCAACCGAAATTATCCAGTTGACAAGCCCTGAATTTTCCGTTCTTTCGGGTGATGACCAAACTTTCTTCCCACTGCTTTGCGTCGGAGCAAAGGGGGTGATTTCCGTCACCGCCAACATCGTTCCGGAACTCGTAGTTAAGATGTTCAAGAGTTTCAAAGAAGGAGACTTTAAAACTGCCCAACAAATTCACCACAAACTTTACCCCCTTTCAAAAGTCCTTTTCATAGACACAAACCCGATTCCCGTTAAAACGGCCCTTGCAATGATGGGAAGGATGAGCGCCGAATTAAGACTTCCGTTGTGTCCCACAAGTTCAGAAAAAGAGCAAGCCATCAGAAGAGTTCTTCAGGACCTGGGGGTAATTTAAGTTGCTGAACATTTCAACCTACAGAGACCTTGAAAACCTGCTCTACTACTTTGAAATCAGAGAAAAAGACGTTAAGAACATGCAATTTCTCGGAACAATTCTGCTGAAGTATGAGGATGAGTTTGCGGATGCTTTTTACGACAATTTAATGAAATTCCACGACATAAGGGAATATATCCCCGAAACCAAACTAAAAAAACTGAAAAGAACAATAAAAGAGTGGTATAGAAAACTGTTTTCCGGAAAATACGATTCAGAATACCTGCTTTATCTTTTCAGAATTGCCAAAGTTCACGCGGAAGAGGGTATTCCACCCCACTACATAATCGTTGCAATTAACTTTGTAAGTAGATTTTGCACAAGAAGAATAGCAAGGTTTTTCTCAACCAAAGCAAAAGAACTTTTCAACAAAATCAAAGAAGAGCAAAAAACGGATTTTGACCCTTCCCAAACAGAAATTCTTGAAGGATTTGTTCTTGAAGAAGTGTTTGAAAGAATGGAAGACCTCAACAGGTCTTTGAGGAAACTCCTTGCCCTTAACGAAGATGTTCTCATTTCATACTTCGTTGACTCGGAGTTAAGAGCCCTTCTCGGAGCGGGAAATATTGAAAGAACTGCCCTAAACTTTAGTAAGAAGTTTGCAATTCTTATGGACATAGCAATCCTTCTCGGGCTGATGTTCCTTGCAGTTTTCGTGATAGTATTGTTTGGAATGGACATTGTAAGGTTCTTCCAGGGCAATCTTGCTTCCGGACTTATAGCAGCCCTCGGAGACCTCTTGATTTTGTGGACAATTCTTGAACTTTTGAACAGCGAAATCAAATTCATGCTCGGCGGAGAACTTGCGGTGAGTGCTTTTGTCAGTGTGGCACTTGCTGCGACGATTCGTGAAGCGCTCGTCATTTCTCTTGAACATTCAAAGCCGGTTGAATACAAACTGGGAATCGGAGGATTGATTCTCATTCTCGGAATCGTTTACGGAATAGTAAAGTGGTTTGAAATCAGGAAGAAAAAGGGGTAAGGTATGATTAAGGTAGCGGTTTGCGGTGCAAAGGGCAGAATGGGAAGTTTAATAGCAAAACTCGTGATAAAGGACGAAGACTTAAAACTCGTAGGGGTTACGGAGAATCCCGAATTGAAACTTAAAGGGAAAATTTTTTGTGAAGGTGTAAAGTTTTATGACTCCGTGGAGGAAATGGAGGAACTGCCGGAAGTGATAGTTGACTTTACCACACCCTTTTCAACGCTGAAAACCCTTGAGAGTGCGGTAAAGTTAAAAATCCCGATGGTCATCGGAACAACAGGTTTTTCTGACGAAGAAAGAAAAAGAATTGAGGAAGCGGGCAGTTCAATTCCAATCGTGTTTTCTCCCAACATGAGCATCGGAGTGAACCTTCTTTTCAAACTCGTGGAACTGGTTGCAAAGTCATTAAAAAACCTTGATTACGACATTGAAATTCTTGAGATTCACCATCGCTTTAAAAAGGATGCTCCTTCTGGAACTGCAATGAAAATCGGGGAAATCGTTGCAAATGTTATGGGAAAAGACATTTCTACCGTAGGAGTTTTTGGAAGAAAGGGCATCATCGGTGAAAGGAAAAAAGACGAAGTCGGAATAATGGCTCTCAGAATGGGAGACATCGTTGGAGAACACAGGATTTTCTTTTCAACGATTGGAGAAACCATTGAACTTTCTCACAGGGCAACAAGCAGAGAAACTTTTGCCAAGGGAGCGATTACCGCAACGAAGTGGATTAAAGGGAAACCCCCCGGCATTTACACAATGCAAGACGTTCTGGAGGGGTAAA
>CAZZKT010000072.1:0-1519 GCA_964654625.1 uncultured bacterium | reverse complement strand
AAACACTTCGTTCCGACCAAAGTGGTTTTCGGACGGAAGTCTCTTGACAAACTTCCCGAAGAACTTGACTTTCTCCATTTGAAATTTGAAAGACCCGCAATAATATGCGGAACGTCTCAAACAACAAAGGGTTTTGCAGAAAGAATAAAAAATCTCCTCGGAAGAGGAGAAATATTCCCGAGAGTGAAACCGGACCCGACCGTTGAAAGCGTAAAAGAACTCCTTGAGGAGGTCAAAAAGTTTAATCCGGACTTGATAATTGCCGTTGGAGGTGGAAGTCCTCTTGACTCCGCAAAAGCAGTTTCCGCCTGTCTGAAAAATCCGGGAAACATTGAAGAGTTCATAGGAGTTCCGGAAGTTTTTAAAAATCCCGGAGTTCCGCTAATATGCATTCCGACGACCGCAGGTTCCGGTTCGGAAGTAACTCCGTATGCGGTTTTGACCGACAAAAAGCGCTTGAAAAAAGCACCGATTGTTTCCCACAAAATCTTTCCGGTTCTTGCAATCCTTGACCCGGAATTAACCGTATCAATGTCAAGGGTTTTGACCGTTAACACGGGAGTTGACGCCCTTACCCATGCGATTGAAGCATACATTTCAAAGAGAAGAACCCCCATTTCCGCAATGTTTTCAGAAAAAGCGGTTGAATTGATAGTCAAATATCTGCCCCGGGCAAGCGGAAATCCCTGGGACATGGAAGCAAGGGAGAATATGCTCCTTGCAAGTCTCTTTGGGGGTTTTGCAATTGCAGATGCTGGAGCAGGACTCGTTCACACTCTTGCCCACATCCTCGGAGTCATAGCGGAAGTGCCCCATGGTCTCGCAAACGGAGTCTTTCTCGTTCCCGTTTTGAGGTTCTACGGTTTAAGCATAGAAATGGAAATCAGAACCCTCGGTAGGATTTCCGGACTTGGAGAAAGTGTCAAAGAGTTTCTTGAAAACCTTGAGGCGTTTTTGGAAGAACTCGGAATCCCGAAAAACCTGAAATATCTCGGAGTAGAACCGAGGGACGTTCCTACTTTCTCAAAACTTGCAATGGAGAAAAGACATTTAATGGGAAACCTGCCCAAAATACCTTCGGAAAGGGAAATCGTAAAAATCGTTGAAAGCATATTGTGATTGGAAAAATAAGAGTAGTTGCGATAGGAAAAATCCCGCATTATCTAAAACAGGTCCAAGAAAGATACCTAAAACTTATGAACTTTTTGGAATTGATTGAAGTAAAAGAGTCAAAAATTGAAAAACTCGGAAGTTACAAGAAAGGTTTTTCCATAATTCTTGACGAGAAGGGAAAGGAACTTGACTCCGTTGAATTTGCAAAACTCATTAACGGAAAATCGTTCGTTACTTTTTTCATCGGAAACGACAAAGGCTTACCGGAAAACTTCAAAACATCGGGAGACTTTCTCTTATCCCTTTCAAAAATGACCCTCCAGCACGACATAGCCAGAATCGTCCTCCTTGAACAAATCTACAGAGCCTGGAACATCGTAAGAGGAAGCCCTTATCATAAGTGAAG
>CAZZKT010000071.1:0-5158 GCA_964654625.1 uncultured bacterium | reverse complement strand
CCTCCTCCGGTTCGGAGAAACCTTTGCTTATGCTACAATTCTATCAAACTTCAGGGTTTGGAAGATGAAAGGACTTATCAAAAGCATTGACGAACTGAAAAAAGTTGTTGAAGAAAACAGAAAAGAAAACAAAAAAATAGTTTTTACAAACGGTTGTTTTGACATCCTTCACGCAGGACATGTAGATTACTTGGAAAAGGCAAAGTCTCTCGGAGATGTTTTGATTGTCGGTCTGAACAGCGATTCCTCAATAAGGAGAATTAAGGGCAGTTTAAGGCCCATTGTTCCTCAAGAGTTCAGAGCAAGGGTTCTTCTTGGTTTAAAAGCAGTTGACTACGTTGTGATTTTTGAAGAAGACACCCCCGAAAAACTCATAAAACTCGTAAGGCCGGACGTTCTCGTTAAAGGTGCTGACTGGGAACTTGACAAGATAGTGGGAAGAGAATTTGCAAAAGAGGTCGTCAGAATTCCATTCGTTTACGACATTTCAACGACCAAAATCATTGAAAAAATCCTTTCCTTATACCACCACAATCCTGAGGTTAAATAGTTCTTTAAAGTCTTCCTTTACCTGAATTGCCACTCTGCGCAAAATTTTGAACCTTCTCCAGTTCCAGTTCGTAATGTCCGTGCAGACAGCGTTTACTCCTTCACTGCCCTTAAAAGAAACAACTTCAAAGATGCTACCTTCTTTCAAGTAAAACGTTCTTGAAGAGGAAACAAGAAGATTTCTGCCGTTTATCCTTACTCTCACGCTTGCCTTTGCAGTTTTCAGCAAACTGGGAATGTTCTTAATGAGCCAATTGAAAGAAGGTTTTATGGAGACTCCGTAAATTCTGAAGAATTCTTTAAGCATCAATAGGTGATAGTAGACTTTTTCTTCAAGTCTTGGAAGTTGTTTGGAGGTTTCAAGGCAGTAAGCAGGGCAGTTTGCCACCCTCAAGCAAAACTGCGTGAGTGCTTTTCTTTGTTCTGGGTGCTTCGTGTTCGGGGAAAAGGTGTGAGTATTATAAACGGGTATTTTCTTTCTCCAGTCCTTTATGTGCCTGTTAACCCTTTTTGAAACCGCCCTTGCAACTTTTCCGAGTTCAAAATTTTTATAACGCTCTTCGTCAATAACTATGCACTGTCCCCAAAAATTTTTGTTCAAAACGTGAAAGCCGAAACCGTCGTGCAAAGAAAGAACAACGCTCGGTCTTGTTTCAACGATTAAGTTTTTGAGTTTTTTAACGTAGATAAAATCCGGGTCCTTGGAAGAAATTTCGCCGAACTTTCTGTTCATATCGCCGTTGTAGCCTCTGAGATTAACGAGAATTGAAAGAAAGTTTGCTCTCGGTGCTATCACCAATCTTCCTCTTTCAACTTCAACGCTTCTCAATATTTCAGCCGTTTTATAAGCTCCGGGTTCGTTTCCGTGAATCCCTCCGACTATTAATACGGTAGGACCTTTCTTTTTACCTTCTATTACCGTTTCCTGAAACGGAATTTCCGGAAGAATAATTCCAACTTTGCCAAAATTCCTTTCAAACTTTATGCCCTTTGCAAAAGATTTTCCGGAAATTGCTAAAGGGATTAATCCCGCTAAAAAGTTTCTTCTGCTAATATTTTCCATCTGCCGTTCTCCTTGATTATGTAAAGCAATTTTTGCCCTCTTGCTCTGTAGTTGTTTGACCTGTATTCAAAATAAAAACTTGCAACGTAAAGGTTTCCAAAACTCAAGACCCTGCCGTCTTTACTCAAAAAGACATCCCTTACTTTTAATTTTATCCATTTTTTGTATTTTGTGATTCTCGTTTTGTATTTTATCCAGTCCTCGTAGTTTCCTCTTTGCCAGACAAAGTTCTTTGAGTAACAGTCAAAGTAAGGTTTTAGGTCGGAGGGAGTGTTCTCCCAAGAGGTTTTCCACTTTTTTATGAATTCAAGTAAGGATTCCCGCTCCCTTTCAAATTCGGTCTTTCTTAAAAAAGACACTCCCGAAACGATAATTACGGGCGTTTTCCTCAAGGAAATGAAATCCTTTAAAATCTTAAGGGACTCGTTTTTAAGAACTATGCAACCGTTTGAACTGTGGGGTGGGCGGTTTGGCTGATTTGTGCCGTGAATCCATATCCCGTGTCCATCTCTTTTTAGAATTTTTCTGTCAACGAGGTTTGGATAGTTCAACGGGAAAGCACCGAAACCGTAAGTCGGGGGAAGGTTGTTCACAAAGCGTATCGGGAAGTAAACGCCTTCCGGAGTTCTCTGGTCTCCCTCTTTTAACTTGTCTCCGGGCTTTTTGCCGGTTATACAACTAAAAACTCTTACAACTACCGGCTTTTGATTTTCTTCCTTGAGAACGTATAGGTATTCGTTTTTCTTGTCAACAACTACTGCATAATACCCTTTGGGAATCTTTAAAACGTTTGAAACAAAAAATTCCTCCTGCGCGTCAGCCTTCCAAAAACAACCCCACAAAAGAAAAAAAACCGCAAAACCTTTAAATAATTGAAGAAATCTCATCAACTATCTGTTCTATGTCCCTTTTTCTTACCTCTTTTCTCGTTGAAAAGTCCTCTATCCTTCCCGAAAGCCAGAACAAGAACTTCGCGTTCTTAAAGTCCTTGGAAATGTTGCCCCTCATAACGGGTCTGAAGTATCCGATGGGTCTTGACCACAAGGTCACATCTTCAGAACCGCATCTCGGACAGGTAGTTTTTCTTCCGACCGCTTTAAATCCGCAGGAATTACAGGTTGTCAAGAACGGAGTTTTTGTCAGATATTGAATCGGGAAGTTCTTTATTATGCTGAAAATCAACCTTTCCTGTTGTTCCGGTTTCAGTTCCTCCGCGGTGAAAAGATGCATAATGCTTCCGCCGGTAGCGTATGCCTGAAAGTGAGCGTTGACGTCAATCTGCTTTAAAAGGTCTCCCTCTTGAAACGGTGCTTGAAAACCGGAGGTTAAAAACACCCTGCCGGTGGAAGGGTCCCCGTTAACGTGAATCTTAGGCACTACTTTGTTCTTTGACTCCATCCTCTACCCCCTCTGCAACGAGGTCAAAGATTTTCTCACCGAACTTTCTCAAGGACTCTCTTATAAACATATTCAAATACGGGTCTTTTGACAGTTCATAACTCCTCTCTCCGTTAAGAACATCAGCCAAAGCCTTTGCAAAAGCGATGTCTTTTTCCGCAAGTTTGCACGCTGCGTTTTCTGAGGGAGCATATTCAAGAGAGTAGAGAACCTTGTCTTTTTCCATGTATTGCTGGAGTTTTGAGTAAATGTATTGGGCTATTTCGTGAGCATACTCTTTAGCAGACTCGTTGAAAAGACCGTCCGGGAAACCCGCATTTATCATTCCCTCGTGAACCCCGACAACGGAGAATATGTTGAATAAAGACCTGTCATCCTTTTGATAGAAAGAAAGGTAAGGAAACAGGTCGTTCCAGTGCTTCTTCAACCATTCCCTTTTCCTTTGTAAAGCCCTTGCTCCAACGTCCATCAGGTAGTCAAGCATTCTTTTTAGGAAGTCAAAGTCGTCCTTTGCCAAAAACAAAAGCCTGTTCAAGTTTATTGCATAAACTCCGATTCCTCCAACTCCGCTTCCGGAATGAAACGGATTTGAACCGGTAACCGCCTCAACCTGTGAAATGTCAAAGAGCATTCTACAGCAGTTAGAATAAATCATCCCTTCGTCAAAGGGTTTTATGTGCGGATTTTTCTCTTTGTAAACGGAAGGTTTTTCAAAAGGTTCTCTCAAGTAATTTTGAACGTAAAATCCTCCGAAGTATTCGCTTTCTTTAAGAAGAAGTTTCCACGCAGGGTTATTCCTGTCAAAATCTTCCGTAATGTTCACCGTTATGAGCGGGAAAGTAAAGGGATTTCCTTCCGCATCGCCCCTTCGCATAGCCTTTATGAACGCAATGTTGATTCTGTCAAAGTAATGGGAAGGAATTTGACTGTATGTAATGTCAAGGAGTTTTCCGGCATACACAACGGGTTCGTATTTGAGTCTGCTGTTGGGTTTTCCGAAGTCCAAGGTAATGTTTGAAAACGGAGAGTTTCCGCTTCTGAAGGGCAGGTTTATGTTGTAGAGAAATTCCTGCCAGAGGTTTTCAAGGTCGTAGTCGGAATATCCCCTTCTTCCTTCCTTTTCAAGGTAGTAAAGATAGCCCGCAGCTACGGTTGAAAGGTCGTTCAAGGAGGTTGCTCCCGAAACTTCTTGCGCAATCAAACATATCAGGTTTGCACACTGCATAAACAAAGTTTCAAGCCTTCTTGGAGGCGATGCTTTTCTTTCGTTTTTTGCGTTGCTTTGAAGACCAAAGTAGGCAACATCTTTTGCAGAAAGACCTATACAGTAAGGACTCAACTTGTATGTCTGATGGTGGTATGCCCAACCTTCCTCGTGGTGAATTCTGACCGGCAAGCCCTTGTAAATTTCGTCAAACAGATAATCCTTCATAATCTCGCCGACAACTACGTGCTCAAGAACGGGAATACCTCGCACGAAGTTTGCGTTGTTTCTGGATATGTCGTCGTTTTCAATGAAGAGTTCAATAATTTTGAAATATTTGCTTTTTTTCATTTTCTAACCTCCACGTCATAGAACGGGTTCACCTGATGGGGTAAAAATTTTACCTGATTTTTGATGAGTTCAAGGTCGGATTCGGTAAGGAGGGGATAACGCACCGTTCGGAGAATGTTGTAGGGAAGAGAATGTTTTTTCAGCAGTTCCAAACTTTCCCTAACGGAGTTTACGTAATTCCAAAATTTTTCGTCGCTTACATCTTCCCTTGAGAACAAAATCTTTTTAAACCTTTTAAGTTCCTCTTCGGAGTATTCGTTCTTTAAAGGAATTTTAATGTCAAGGGCAAAACCGTCCGCAAGCCCTTTTTCTATTAACTCTTCCATCCTTTCTGGCAAAGTTCCGTTGGTGTCTATCCTGACGGGAAATCCCAAAGACTTCAAGAACTTCAATCCCTCTTCAAGTTTTTTCTCCAAAAGGGGTTCTCCTCCGGAGATTATTACCAGTTCAACTCCGAGAAGTTTGAGGTTGTTAAGTTTTTCTTTTAGTTCTTCATAACCGAACTTCTCTCCCCTGCCGGAGTAAAGGGCTCTGTTGTGGCACTTGAAACAGTTTAAGTTGCAAAGGTTTATATCGGTGTATAAAACCGCAGA
>CAZZKT010000070.1:0-5351 GCA_964654625.1 uncultured bacterium | reverse complement strand
GACAAGATTTTCATTTTTGAGTTTAAGGCTGGAGTCCCTACGGAGAAAGCAATAACCCAAATCAAGGAAAAGGGCTATCACGAAAGATTTCTCAAAGAAGGAAAGCCCATTTATCTTTTCGGAATTTCTTTTGACCCGAAGGAAAGGAAAGTGAAGGAAGTTAGGTGGAAAAAGGATTAAGGTATTAAGAAAATTGTCGCCGGTTAATGCTGTTTCCGAAGAAGGCAAGTTGTTGTATACCGCCAGACCGTTAGACCTTCAAGTATCTTCTCACTTTACAAAACTGAGGAAACTCTGAAAGGAAGTCCTTAATTGTCTTGAAGGGTCTTTTTATTATCACTTCTCCGGCCAGTTTTCTGGAAACGCCGGGAACGGCAGAAAGAAGTTTTTGAGAAGCAAGGTTAACGTTCAGCGGAACGGGAATTCCTTCTACGGAACGTTCTCTGTGTCCAACGACCAGAATGTTGTAAGTTTTGAACAGTTCAAGTTTTTCGGGAATTCTCACGGTTATGGGATAACTGCCAAGGGGTCTTGCAAGTGTGGTTTCTCCGTCGTGTTTTTCCGCAACAACGTTTTCAATGACCGTGTAAACGGGATAAACTTCTTTTATCATCCTTCTGTCAATTTCTTCTCTCACCCAGTTTTTGAACCTTTCAAACTCCTTCTTCAACTTCCACTTTTTCGTCCTTGAAACTTCCGTTCCCGGAAAGTAAAGCACCTGCCTTATGTTGATTCGTTTCAAAAGGTAGCCTTTGTCAAGAATTCTTTTGAGAAAGTCCATGTTTTTTCTGTAGGTTTCTTTGGTTTCTCCCCTTAAACCTCCGAGAAAGTTCAAACCGGGAAGCAACTTAAAAGTGCCGTTTTCCCTCACTTTGTATCCTCCGACCTCGTTTACGAGTCGCACTGCAAATTCAACAACTCGGGGTGGGGCTTTTAGGTTGTTCAGTTTAGCGACATTCTCGTCTGCGGTTTCAAGACCGAACGGAGCGGTGTCTCCTTCCGTATCCCATTCCGCAATGCACCTTAGGGCAAGTTCTGATTCTTTCGGAAAAGCACCTATGGTTATTGCGTTGACATTGTCTATGTGCAATGTTTTTATTTCTCCGAGGTTTGCAATTTCTTTGAACAACTTGCAAATACTTTCCGGACTCGGAATTGAAAAAGGGAAAGAGTATTTGGACATGTATCCGAGAAGGTTGGGTTGCCTGCCGATTCTGAAGTGTTTTACCCCCTCTTTCAAAAGGGAAGATATTTCCTCAACGATTCCCCGAATGCTTCTGAACGACGGAAAACCGTAAAACCGTTCTGTGCAAAAAGAGCAATGGGAAAAGCGTTCACAACCCCTGTAAGTTTCTATTTCGCATATGACGTTTGGATAGTAAAAATGACTGCGGACTATAAAACTTCCCAGTTTTGCAATCTTGTCAACGAACTCTGGAGTGCGTTTTTCGGAAAACACGAAACTTTCGGGAAGATTCTTGTCCCCAAAAATGCTCGTAAAATAACTGGCAAACAATTCTATGTCTCCCTCGCAGATGACATCAAAACCGGAAAGAGCAAACCTTTCTGCCCTTGTTCCTCCTTTTCTTCCTATCCCTTTGACGATAGGACCTCCGATGACTTTAAACGTTTTGAGTTTAGAAATCCTTTCAAGTTCTGCGGGAGTTATGGGTTCTCCGCCGAGATATCTTCCGGGAACGCTCACTCCGCCTATTACAAACAGTGCGTCAAATTCTTCAAGTTCTTCCCAATTTTCTTTCTTCCTGAGGTCGTCAATAGTTAAGTAAAAGATTGAATCTTCGCTAATTCCCGAGCAAACCAATGCTCCAGCCACGTAGCGCGGATAGGGAGAAATGTATGGGGGAACACCGAGACACGCCGGTTCATCCACGTAGCCGTCAATTATTGCTACTTTCATGAAGAGCCAAAACCTTTCTTGCGGTGTTTATTCCGGCCTGGGTGCAGTCGTTGATTCCGATTCCGGTAAGGGAATTGTTGCAAAGGAAGAGTCCTTTGTAGTTTTTGAGCGTGGCAAAAATTTCTTTAACCAAGTCATAATGTCCGACATCATAGTGGGGTATGCCCTTAAAGTGCTTGAACACCCAGACTTTTTCCGGTTCGGAGTTAATTCCCATCGTTAAAGCGAGTTCCTCCAGAGCAATTTTAACGAGTTCTTCTTCCGAAAGTTCTATTAGTTCCGGATTTCTTGCTCCTCCGAGCATAACCCTGATTAAAGCCTTACCCTTCGGTGCTCTGTTCGGAAATATTGAACTGTCCCAAAGAACTCCGAGGATTTTTCTCTTTTCCGTTCTGGGAACTACGAATCCAAAGCCGTTCAAGTCATGATTAAGTTTGGATTTTTCAAATCCGAAAGCGACCACAACTATCGGAGAATAGGGAATTTTGGCAAGAAGATTTGAAATCTCGCTTGCAACGGGCTTTAAAAGTTTTGCGGAAACATAAGAAGGAGTGGAAAGCACTATTGCATCAAAAGTTTCTTCCCTTTCCCTTCCGGACTTTTTGAAGACAACCTTCCAGCCGATTCCAAGTTTTTCAATTCCGATAACCTCCGCATCGGTTTCCACGTGTTTTAATTCTTTTGCAAGAGAACCGGTAAGTTCCCCTACACCGTTAACAAAAGAGGTCAACACTCCGGAAGGAGCGGGTCCCTTTTTCTCACCTTTTAAAAGTTTTGCTACGAGACCCCTTATCAGACCTCCGTATTCTTTTTCAAGTTTAAAGATGGTGTAAAAAGCGGATTTCATTCCGAGTTTATCCGGATTTCCGGCGTAAATTCCTGCGACCATCGGGTCAATAAGAACTTCAAGGGCTTCTTTACCGAGTCTTCTTGAAACAAAACTTGAAACGGATTCATCTTCCCAACTTTTATTCGGCGGAACAAAAACTTCGGCTAAAATCCTGAGTTTTCCTTTCAAGGATAGAACGGGAGATGTTAAAAACTTGAACGGATTTTCCGGTATTTCTTGCAACTTTCCCTTCAAAAACAAAAATCTTTTTCTGGATAGGTCAGAACTTTTGTAAAGTCTGTCGCTCAATTTGGCATCTTTCACAAGTTTTAAAGTTGACTCTTTGCTGTCAAGAAAGCCGTTCGGGCCGTATTCAACCAAGTAGCCGTCTTCAATAATTGTCTTTGCCTTTCCTCCCACGTTCTTTTCCTTTTCAAAAACTTTCACGGAAATTCCCGCTTTCTGAAGGTAAAAAGCGGTTGTAAGACCTGAAATTCCCGCTCCTACAACGGCAACTTTCAACTTCCTTCCTCCCACAGTTTTTTGATTTCAAACCTTTTTATTTTCCCGAGTCTCGTTTTGGGCAGTTCTTTGTCGGTAATTTTCATTTCCCTCGGTCTTTTGTAAGGAGGAAAGTCTTTTATAAGTCTTTTAACTTCCTGCCAGACAAATTGTTTCGGGCTTTCAACCTTTCTTTCCTTTAAAAGTTCCCAATTCGGCTTTACTAAAACCTTCAGAGAATTTTCGTAGAAGACAACCGCTTCTTCAATGTATGGGCTTTTTAAAAGTTCGGTTTCAATGTCTTCCGGATAAATGTTCTTTCCGCTTTCAAGAACTATGACCTCTTTAGCCCTTCCCGTAACGTAAAGGAAACCGTCTTCGTCAAGGTAACCGAGGTCCCCGGTGTGAAACCATCCGTCAACGAGAACTTTTCTTGTTTCTTCCTCACGGTTGTAGTATCCGAGCATCACGTTCGGACCTTTTACAAGAATTTCTCCCTTTTCCGAGATTTTAACCGTCACTCCGTCAAGAGGTTTGCCCGCAGAACCTATCTTTTTGAATTCGGGGGTATTAACGGAAACTATGGGTGAGGTTTCCGTTAGACCGTAACCTTCCAAGATTTCAAAGCCGAGAAGTTCAAGTTCTTGCCACACCTTTTCGTCAAGTTTTGCTCCTCCGCTTATGGAGAGCCTTAACTTTCCGAAGAGGTTGTGCAGTTCTCTGAAAAACCATTTTTTAGCTTCTTTCGTTTTGAGAAATCGCTTTCCGGCTTCAAACAAAATTCTTTTAATCGGCGAGAATTCCGTCAACTTAAGTTCTATGCGGTGGAGTAAAGCCCTGAAAAACTTTGGAACTCCCACAAGAACCGTTGCTCCGAATGTTCTTGCACTCTCAGAAATTTCCGTAAAGTTAAGGTTTTCAACGATGATTGTCGTAAGAGAAAAACTGAAGGGAATTATCAGAGTTGCCATTAAAGGGTATGAGTGAAAGAAAGGAAGAATTGCAAGAAACTTGTCGTCAGGGTTTAAGATTCCGAGTTTTCGTATAGCCTGAACGTTGTGGTTCAGATTTTGGAAACTTAGCAGAACACCTTTGGGATTTCCCGTGGTTCCGGAAGTGTAGAGAATCAACGCGGGAGATTGGGGTTCTTTTTTGAAAAACTCTACCTTGCGGTTGCTCTTTTTGAGACTGTCTATGAAAAAGAGTTTGGGCTTTAAACGGGTAAACCTGAGGCTTTCAAGAACGGTGTTCTCAACGGAAGAACTGAGACCTATCAGGGACGGTTTGCAGTCGTTTATGATGTTTACCAGTTCTTCCGGGGTTAAAAGGTTGTCAACGGGAATCGCTATGGAACCTTTCAATATTGTTCCGAGGAATGCAGAAATCCAAAAGTGTGAGTTCTCTCCGATGATTAAAACCTTTTCGTTGGCATTTATGTGTCTTTGGAAATCCGCAATGTATTCCGCAATGTCCCGGTAGGAAAACACGCTACCGCTACTTAAAGCAACTGCCGGTGTTTCTTTGTCAAGGTTTTTGTATATTGCTTCAAGAAAAGTCATTGCCCCAAAGGAGTTTTCTTATGTCCTTCTTTTGGGTTTCAAGAATCTCAACATACTCTGAGGCATCCTTCTTGCTGACATTTTTTGTTTTTGGAATGCGGATTACCTTCAGTTTGACAAACTTAAAAGCGGAATCTACTTCTATTACATCTCCTTCGGAGATTTCCTTAGAAGGCTTGGCTGAAATACCGTTAACCTTTATCAGCCCTGCCTTGCAGAGTTCTTTCGCTTGTTCTCTCTTTTTTACTATTCTTGTTAATTTCAGGAACAGGTCTAACCTCATTCTTCTTCCGGTGGAAGGGTTTTGTTATCAGGGAAAGGATTACCGCAAACAGAAAACCTGCAAGAAACGAAAAGATTATAACCGCAAACAGTTTCGTTCTTATCGTTCCGTATAGGGGAATAAACACAGAAACATCTTGAAAATTCTTAACCGCAAGTAGCGTAACTACCGCACAAACAAAAGCCACAGAAACAAAGAAAAGAAAACTTCTAAATCCCATGTTTTTATTTTACCAATCCAAATGAAAACTTTCAACCTTTC
>CAZZKT010000069.1:0-5479 GCA_964654625.1 uncultured bacterium | reverse complement strand
GGACGAGCAAAGGCTTGTGAGCAAACTTATTTTCAACACGGTCGTTCCAAGACCGATAGCGTGGATAACCACCATTTCCGAGAACGGTAAAGTGAATCTTGCTCCGTTTTCCTTCTTCAACGCAATAACAACGAAACCGCCCCTAATCTTCGTTTCCATAGGAAAAAGAAAAGACGGTTCTCTGAAGGATACTTCAAGGAACATAAGAAGAACGGGAGAATTCGTTGTAAACGTGGTTTCCGCTGATTTTCTTGAAAAGATGGTTGAAAGCGGTCAAGATTTTCCTCCTGATGAAAGCGAGGTGGAAAAACTCGGAATAGAGATAGAAAGTTCTCTTCTTGTTTCTCCTCCGAGGGTAAAGGGAGTTCCCGCAGTTCTTGAGTGTAAGGTTGAAAAAATCCTTGAACTCGGAGAAACTCCGATGGACGTAGTAATCGGAAGGGTGATTGCAATAGGTTATACGGAAAAAATTCTTGAAACCCAGTTGAATATTGTCGGAAGGCTCGGAGGTAAGAGGTATTTGATTGTTGAAAAGGAAATAACGGTGGAATAAAATAAAGTAGGTTTGACTTGTTCCGATAATAAAGACGAAAACCTATTCGGAGGAAGAGTTGAGGATAGAGAAGGTTTCCCAAGAGGTTTTAAAGTTTTTGGGAGGTCCGCAGACCCAGAATCAGAAAGGTGCGGGAAAAGTTCAGGAGCAGGAAAGAAAAGAAGGGGTGGAAGTGAACCTTTCCGCTCAAGCCAAAATGGTTGAACCCGAACTCCCCAACGAGAAAAAGGTTGAAGAAATCAAAAGGGCAATAAGGGAAGGAAACTACTCCGTTGACGCTCACAGAATTTCGGAAGCCCTACTGAAGGAAATCTTGGGCGGATAAAGGACAGCGGTGAAACTGAGTCCGGAGTGCGTTCCCTGTTTTCTCAAACAGGTGGTTAATGTTTCAAAAATAGCTGGGCTTGGAAGAGAAGAAACTTTTAAGATTTTAAAAGAAACCGCAGTTTTAATTGCTCAAAACCTTCAACCTCAAGCCACTCCCGGTCATAATGCAACCATCGTTCACAGGTTTTTCAAAGAAAAAACGAAAATTGATGACCCTTACAGAACCGTTAAAGACAAATTCAACAACATAGCAATGAGTCTTGAATCGGAGATTGAAGAAAAGTTTTTTCAAAAAGCAGAAGATAAACTTTCAGTTGCAATCAAAATATCCGCTCTTGGCAACGTAATAGACTTTGGCGTTCCAAGAAAATTTGACCTTGAAAAAGAAATAGAAAGTTTTTTCACCCAGAAGTTTGCATACTTTGACATTGCAATCTTTGAAAGGTTTCTCGTTCCGGGGAAAACGGTCCTTTTAATCGGCGATAATGCCGGGGAAATCGTTTTTGACAAGTTTTTGGTTAGAGTTTTAAAGGAACATAAACTAAAAGTAATCTTGGCTGTAAGAGGCAGTCCGATTCTGAACGATGCTACGATTGAAGATGCGGTTAAAACGGGAATTGCAGAAATCGTTGATGACGTTATTACTACCGGAAATGACTTCATAGGCGTTGAACTTCAATCCGCTCCGGAGGAGTTCAAAAAGGTGTGGAAACAATCTTACTTCGTTATCTCTAAGGGTCAGGCAAACTTTGAAACGCTGAATCACATTACCGACAAGGACATTTTCTTCATCCTGAAAGCCAAGTGTAAACCCGTTGCCCGTGAACTTAACTGTAGAGTCAACGACCTCATCTTCCTTTACAACAAAAAACTCGCAAAGTTAAGGGATGAAAATTCTTGAAAAGTCCTTTAAATTAATCCCGCTGATTGCAAGGGTCATAAGTGAGGGAGGCATCGTTTGTTCTCCGACGGACACGGTTTACGGACTTTTGGGAAGCATTAGACTGACTTCTGCCGTTGAGAAGGTTTACGGCGTAAAAAAAAGGGACGTTCAAAAAAAGTTAATCGTTCTTTTTGACTCCGTTGACTCTTTAAAAAAATACAACTTCGTTCTTTCTCAAAAACTTGAAGCATTTTTAAGAAAACTGTGGCCAAAAAGGGTCAGCGTAGTTTTGAAAATTCACCCCGTTTCTCCAATCGCAAAGGTTTTTAAAGACCTTGAAGTTGCGGTTAGAGTTCCGGAAGATGACTTTTTGAGAAAACTCATTTCCGTAACCGGTCCTTTATTTGCTCCAAGTGCGAATCCGCAAGGTTTACCTCCTGCCAAAAATTGCAAAGAGTGTGAAAGATACTTCAAAGACAAAGTTGAAATTTGCATCAAGGGAAAAATTTTTCATCGTCCTTCAACAATCGTTAAAATCTTTGAAAAACCGGTTCTCGTAAGAGAAGGAGCGGTAAGTTTTAAAGAGGTCATAAGACTGTGGAAAAAGATAAGATAAAAATCCTGTTTTTCGGAACTCCGGAATTTGCAGTTCCCTCTCTTGAACTTTTGAGTTCAGAGTTTGAAGTTGTGGCAGTTATAACAAAGCCAGATAAACCCGCAGGCAGGGGAAAAAAGGTTACTCCACCTCCCGTTAAGGTAAAAGCCCAGGAACTTTCCATCAGGGTTTTACAGCCGTCAAACTTTGAAGAAGTGAGGGAGTTTCTGTCTCAAATTCAACCGGACCTCGGAGTGGTCGTTGCTTACGGCAGGATAATTCCAAACTGGCTTGTAAACCTTCCGAGGCACGGAACCATCAACCTTCATCCTTCCCTTCTGCCGAAGTTAAGGGGGGCTTCTCCGATTCAGTGGGCGCTACTTGAAGGACTTAAAGAAACGGGGGTTTCCGTCATAAAGTTGAGTGAAGAACTTGACGCCGGAGACATTTTGGCACAAGAAAAGGTTAAAATACTTGAATCCGATGACTATCTTTCACTTTCCGAAAAACTTGCAAAAGTGGGAGCAAAACTGCTTCTCAAGGTCATTCCGGAGTTCGTTTCGGGCAACTTAAAACCGAGACCTCAAGAACACGAGAAGGCAACATACTGCGGAAGAATAACCAAGGAAATGGGGTTAATTGACTGGAACTTACCCGCGGAAAAAATCTGCAGAATGGTAAGGGCTTTAAATCCGTGGCCTTCAACCTACACTTTCTTGAGGGGAAAGAGACTCATCATAACCAAAGCGAGCGTTGTAAACGAGGAAGGAAGACCGGGGGTGGTTTTAAAAACTTATCCGGAACTTGTAGTCTCTGCGGGGGAAAAAGGTGTTAAAATTGAAAGGCTAAAACCGGAGGGGAAAAGAGAAATGACTTCCGAAGAATTTTTAAGGGGATACAAAGTGGAAGTGGGGGAAGAACTTGGAAAGTAAGGTAGAAGCATACCTTCGCGAAAAGGCAAAAGAAAAGGGAATGAAACTGACTCCCCAAAGGATTGCGGTTTATACCGAACTTGCAACGAGAAACGACCATCCGAGTGCGGAGGAAATTTACGAGGCTCTGAAAGAAAAGATTAAAGGCATTTCACTTCCGACGGTTTACAGAAACCTTCTTGCCCTTGAAACTGCAGGACTGGTCATGCGGGTTCCGACCCCGGACGGGAAAACGAGGTTTGACGCAAAAACGCATCCCCATGCTCACTTTGTTTGCCTTTCCTGCGGAAGAGTTTTTGACGTAGAGTGCGAGTTTACTCTGAAGAATCTACCAAAAGACCTTGACGTGTGGAGCGTTAATCTTGTCTGTTACGGGAAGTGCAAAGAGTGCATTGAGAATAACGATTTCCGGAACTCCCGGAACGGGAAAGACGACAACCGCTAAACTGGTTTCTGAGATTTTAAACCTGGAGTTAATCAGTTTAACGGACGCAGTCAGGGAAAACGAACTTTACACCTCTTACGACGAAAGGAGGAAGTCCTTTATCGTAAGTCCTCAAAAGGTTCGCTCTTACTTTTCCGAAAAGAAGGGATACGTCCTTGAAGGTGTTGTTGCATACATGGCACCGAGCGACTTTGCGGTTGTTTTGAGAACGGACCCGAAAGTCTTGAGAAAAAGACTTGAAGAAAAAGGATACAGCAAGGAGAAAATAGAAGAAAACGTTGAAGCGGAAAAACTTGATGTCGTGTTGGTGTCTGCCGTTTCCGAAAACGAAAACGTAATTCAAATAGACACAACTCACAGAACGCCCGAGGAAACCGCAAGAATCATAGTTGAAGCGGTAACACAAGGGAAAAGGGTTTTTGAGGATGTCTGCTGGTTGGAAGAGTAGAACTGCGGTCATAAACATTTTAAGGAAGTTTGAAGAGGACGGAAAACTCAAAGTTCACGTAGATTCCATAAGCAAAGGCTTTAACCATCAGGACAGGGCGTTCATTCGGGAACTTTCCGTTGGTATTGTCAGAAATTTGAAACTTATTGACTTTTGCGTTCAAAAGGTTTTGAAGAAACCTTTAAAACAGCAACCGAGCGTTCAAAGGAACGCACTGCGACTGATTTTTTATCAATTGAAGTTTACCGGAGTTCCGAGTTATGCGGTTTTGAACGAAACGGTTGAGGCGGTTAAAAAGGTCAGCGACAAAAAATCAGCGGGGTTTGTGAATGCGGTTGGAAGAAAACTTTTGAACTTTGACTGTCAAAAACACATAAACGCAATACGCTCAAAGATTAAAAGGTTCTGCCTTGCTCAATCGTTTGAAGAATGGATGTTCAAAAGGTGGTTGAAGTTTTACGGGAACGAATCTTACGAAATTGCAGAATCTTTGAACAAAAACGCACCGCTTTTTTTGAGAGTCAACACCTTAAAAATTGACGAAAAGGAGTTCAAAAGAATTCTCAACGAGAGAAATATTGAGTGGGAGGAAAGTCCTATCAGTCCGCTCGTTGTAAGGATTAAGGGCAGGGTGGTAATAGAAGAACTGCCGGGTTATGACCGGGGATACTTTTACATTCAAGACCCGGCATCCTTTTATTCGGTTTTGCTCCTTTCTCCGAAGCCAAAGGAAAGAATCCTTGAAATTGCTTCTGCTCCCGGAGGCAAAACAACCGCAATTGCTCAACTCGTTAAAAACGCTTGCGAGATAGTTGCGGTAGATGTTAGCGAAGAAAGGATTGAGATTCTGAAAGAAAACTGCAGGAAACTCGGGGTTGAAAACGTAGTTCCCGTGATTACCGACATAACCGAAGACTTGGACTTTTTAAGAAAGAACAGGCACTCTTTTGACAGAATTTTAATTGACGCTCCTTGCAGTGGAACGGGCGTGATAAGAAGACATCCGGAAGGCAAGTGGAACAAGTCCGAAGAGTTCATAAAGAGGTGTTCCGAACTTCAGAAAAAAATGCTAAAGTGCGCAAGGAGTCTTGTTAAACCAAACGGAATAGTCGTTTACAGCGTCTGCTCTTTGGAAAGGGAAGAAGGAGAAGAGATTAAAGAACTTGCGGAAGAAATATCTTTCAAAGTGCTTACTTCGGAAAGGTTGTTTCCCCACAGACACAATACCGACGGTTTTTACTACCTAAAAGTCCGTCCACTTCATTGAAATTGCGTCAACCGGACAGTTCTCAACGC
>CAZZKT010000068.1:0-5545 GCA_964654625.1 uncultured bacterium | reverse complement strand
AACTAACTCAAATAGACTCTTGAACTGAAACGGTAAACGGGTAAAATTGCTTAAAGCAAGGTTTCTCGGAGGTTTTAAAAAGTATGAAAGCGGAATTTCCATCCGTTCAAGAACAACTAAAGGTAATAAAACGCGGAGTGGCAGAAATCATCGGCGAAGAAGAACTCATTGAAAAACTTAAAGAAAACAGGCCATTAAAAATTAAAGCGGGCTTTGACCCAACCGCTCCAGACCTCCACCTCGGACATTCGGTTCTACTCTGGAAGTTAAGAGACTTTCAAGAATTGGGACATCACGTTTACCTTTTGATTGGAGACTTTACCGCAAAAATCGGAGACCCAACGGGAAAAACGGAAACCCGCCCTCCGCTTTCGGAAGAAGAAGTAAGAAAAAACGCGCAAACATACGCACAGCAAGCATTCAAAATTCTCAACCCCGAAAAAACAACAATAGTTTTCAACAGCGAATGGCTATCAAAACTGACCAGCGAAGACTTAATTAAACTCACTTCCAAATACACGGTTGCAAGAATGCTTGAAAGAGATGACTTTGCAAAGCGTTTCCGCGAAGGAAGACCCATTCACATCCACGAATTCATATATCCCCTTCTTCAAGGTTATGACTCCGTTGTTCTTGAAGCAGATGTTGAAATCGGGGGAACCGACCAAAAGTTCAATCTTCTTGTCGGAAGACATCTCCAAAGGGAATTCGGACAAAAAGAACAGGTTTGCATAATGCTCCCGATAATTGAAGGAACCGACGGTGTTCAAAAAATGAGTAAGTCCCTCGGAAACTACATCGCACTCCTTGACAAACCGGAAGAACAGTTCGGAAAAATTATGAGAATCCCGGACGAACTTATGTGGAAATACTTCGTTCTTTTAACGAGACTACCCGAAGAACACATAAACAAACTAAAAGAAGACGTATCCAAAGGGAATTTTCACCCAATGGAAGCAAAAAAATTACTTGCTGAGGAAATCGTTTCAATATACCACGGAAAAGAATTAGCAAAAAAAGCAAGGGAACATTTTGAAAAAGTCTTCTCGCGAAGGGAAATTCCTGACGAAATTCCAGAACCCGCAATTGAAGTTGAAGAAAATCCCGTTCCAATAATCAAACTGATGAGGATTACCGGTCTTGCAGTTTCAAATTCGGAAGCAAAAAGGCTTATAAGAGGAGGCGGGGTCAGAATAAACGGTGAAAAAATCCTTGACGAAAACGCAAAAATTGACATTACAAACAAAGAACTTGTCCTTCAAGTCGGAAAAAGGAAGTTCGTAAAAATCAATCCTCAAAACGTTTTAATAAAAGGGGGTAAATAATGGAATTTGAAGCGGTCATAGGACTTGAAATCCACGCTCAACTATTAACGGAAACAAAAATCTTTTGCGGTTGTAAAAACGAATTCGGAGCAGAACCGAACACCAATGTTTGTCCGGTTTGCCTCGGAATGCCCGGGTCTTTACCGGTTTTGAATAAAAAAGCGGTTGAATATGCGGTCAAAGCTGCACTGGCTTTAAACTGCGAAATAAAAAGAGTTTCAATTTTTGCAAGAAAACACTACTTTTACCCGGACCTTCCAAAAGCCTATCAAATAACCCAATACGAGCAACCATACGCCGTTAACGGATGGCTTGAAATTGAAAAAGAAAACGGAGAAAAGAAAAGGATAAGAATAAGAAGAATTCACCTTGAAGAAGACGCCGGAAAGACAATCCACGGTGAAGGGAACGACCCAAATTCATACGTGGACTTAAACAGGGCCGGAACGCCCCTGATAGAAATCGTCACCGAACCGGACATTTCTTCACCGGAAGAAGCAAGACTCTTCATGCAAAAACTAAGAGACATTTTAGTATGGATTGGTGTAAACGACGGAAACCTTGAAGAAGGTTCTTTGAGATGCGATGCCAACGTCTCGGTAAGACCGAAAGGTTCTAAAGAACTCGGAACAAGAACGGAAATCAAGAACGTTAACTCCTTCAAGTTCATCCAAAAAGCCCTTGAATACGAAATAAACAGACAGATAGAAATAATAAAAAGCGGAGGAAAAGTAGTTCAGGAAACAAGACTCTTTGATTCGCAAAAAGGAATAACCAAAACCATGAGAACCAAAGAAGAGGCAGAAGATTACAGATACTTCCCGGAACCAGACCTCCCTCCGCTGATAATTGACGAAAAGTGGCTTGAATCAATCAAGGCATCCCTCGGAGAACTGCCGGACCAAACGAAAGAAAGGTTCATAAAAGATTATGAAATAACAAAATACGATGCAGAAATCCTCGTAAAAGACAAAAAACTCGCAGAGTTCTTTGAATCAACAGTCAAGTTATACGACGGTTCTCCGAAGAAAGTGGCAAACTTCATAATCTCTGAACTCCTCGGAATACTAAACGAAGAAAATATTGATATTACAGACTGTAAAGCCCAACCACAACACATTGCAAAAATTCTAAAAATGACAGAAGACGGCACAATCTCGCTCCGAATTGCAAAAGAAGAAGTTTTACCGGAAGTAGTAAAAACCGGAAAAGACCCGGAAGAAATAGTCAAGAAAAAAGGATTAATACAAATTTCGGATGAAAACGTTCTTTCCGAAATCATAAGAAAAGTAGCAAAAAACAACGAAAAAGCGGTAAGGCAATACAAAGAAGGAAACGAAAAACAAAAACAAAAGGCAGTAAAGTTCCTAATCGGGCAAGTAATGAAAGAAACAAAAGGAAAAGCAAATCCAAAACTGCTAAACACTCTTATCCCAAAGGTTCTTGATGAAATCTAAAAAAATTAAGTGTCCGAACTGCGGAAAAGAAACGTTCTGGGAAAACAACCCGTTTAGACCATTTTGTTCGGAAGAATGTAAACTCGCAGACCTCCACAAGTGGCTGAACGAGGAGTATAAACTGGAGGAAGAACTTGGAAAAGAAGATAACTCCCGCTCTGAAACAGTATCTTGAACTGAAAGAAAAATACAAAGACGCAATCCTGATGTTCAGAATGGGAGACTTTTACGAAATGTTTTTTGAAGACGCAGAAGTAGTCGCGAGAGAACTTGAAATAGCACTTACCTCAAGACCTTTCGGAAAGGGAATGGAAAAAGTCCCTATGTGCGGAGTTCCGTGTCATTCCGCACAACCTTACATAGCAAGACTGGTTAAAAAAGGATACCGGGTTGCAATTTGCGAACAACTTGAACCTGCAAAACCGGGAAAAGTAGTTGAAAGAGACGTCGTAAGAGTAATAACTCCGGGAACTTTTTTTGAAGACGAAACGGAAGACAGAACAATAATGGCTATCTTTCCTTCCAAAAAATCATTCGGAACCGCTTGGTCAACCCTTTCTACGGGAGAACTCTACTTCTCAAAGTTCGGTGAAGAAGAACTCCGCTCAATAATCGCAAAAACGAGACCAAAAGAAGTCGTAGTTCCCGACGGATTTTCAGAATACTCAATGATAAAAGAAGTTTCTCCGGAATCAATCATTCAAGAAAGAAGTAAGGAAAGTTTCTCTCAAAGAGTTCACCTTGCAGAAGCAGAAAAAGCAGAAATCCATGCAGTTTCGGGATTAATTTCGTTCATTGAAGAAACCCAAAAAGCTTTTTTACCAAAACTGAGCAAGTTCAAAAAATACACGGGAAAAGACTTTCTATTCCTTGACCATCAAACTTTAAGAAACCTTGAAATCCTTGAACCAATCAACAAAAACCTAAACGGTGCTTGTTTACTGAACGTTCTTGACAGAACAAAAACCGGAATGGGTAAAAGAACGCTCAAAAAGTGGCTTTTAAATCCGCTAAAAAATAAGAAAAAAATAGAAGAAAGGCTGGATGCGGTTCAAGAACTTATAAACGACAGAGAACTATCCCAATCTTTGGACAAAATTCTTTCAAAAATATATGACATTGAAAGACTTACAACGAAAATAACCTCAGGGCTTGCAAATCCGAAAGACCTACACGCATTAAAAACCTCCATTAAACCCTTACCCCACCTCAAAGAACTCCTCTTGAAAGCAAGTTCAAACTTATTAAAGGAATTAGGAAATTCTTTGGACACGCTTTCGGACATCGGCGAAAAATTAGAAAGGACGATTGAAGACAACCCTCCGGCAACCTTTAAAGAAGGCGGAGTCATAAAAAGGGGCGTTTGTGAAGAACTTGACCAACTTAAGGATATAAAAGAAAATGCAGAAAAATATCTGAAGGAACTTGAGGAAAGAGAGAGAAAAAGAACAGGAATTCAAAGTTTAAAAGTAGGCTACAATTCCGTTTTCGGCTATTACATTGAAGTATCAAAACCGAACTTAAAGTTCGTTCCGGAAGATTACATCAGAAAGCAAACCCTCGTAAATGCAGAAAGGTTCATTACAAAAGAACTAAAGGAGTTTGAAGAAAAACTTTTAACCGCTCAAGAAAGGATAGAAGCCCTTGAATTAGAAATTTTTAGAAAAATCAGAAACGAAATCTCCGAAAATTCCCAAAGACTCTTTCAAACTTCAGAAAAAATCGGAATTATTGATGCTTTAAATTCACTATCAAAAGTTGCAAAGGAAAGAGACTACGTAAGACCGGTAATTACCGAAGACTTTTCAATCTTCATAAAAGAAGGAAAGCATCCGGTCCTTGAAAAGATTTTACAAGAAGATTTTATCCCGAACGACACATACATTGACGAAAATCACTTCATAATCCTCTTAACAGGACCGAACATGGGCGGAAAGTCAGTGTTTTTAAGGCAAACCGCTTTAATCGTCCTGATGGCCCACATAGGCTCGTTCGTTCCGGCAAAAGAGGCAAAAATAAGCATAGTTGACAAAATATTTTCAAGGGTCGGTTCCGCAGACGACATAAGCAGGGGACTTTCAACTTTTATGATGGAAATGGTTGAAACTTCAAACATTTTAAGAAACGCTACATCTAAAAGTTTAATTATCCTTGACGAAATCGGCAGGGGAACAAGCACAAAAGACGGGCTAAGCATCGCAAGGGCGGTCATTGAATACATAGCAACAAAAATTAAAGCAAAAACGCTCTTTGCAACCCACTACCACGAATTAACAGAACTTGAAGGAACTCTAAAAGGCTTAAAAAACTACCACGTTTCGGTTGAGGAAGTTGACGGAAAAGTGGTTTTCACCCACAAGGTCTTGCCCGGAGCATCAGAAAAGTCCTACGGAATACACGTAGCAGAACTTGCCGGGCTTCCGGAAGAGGTTATTGAACGGGCAAAAGAAATTCTCTCTGAAATAGAGAAAACAAAAGTTGTTTCCGGACTTCCGCTGTTTGAAAAGGAAGAAGAGGAAGAGGATATATCGGAAGTGGTCAAAATCCTTGAAAGTGTTGAAATTTCGGAAACGACTCCTCTTGAGGCCTTGATGCTCCTTGCCCGCTTAAAGAAAGCACTAAAGAAGGTCAGGTCATGATACAAAAGCCCATTCTTATCCACAACCTGTGGATAACTGCTGTGGATAACGATGTGAAAAATTCTCTTCTTGTGGATAAAAAAGAAAATTTCAGAGTTATCCACAACCACTTGTGGAAGAGTAA
>CAZZKT010000067.1:0-5647 GCA_964654625.1 uncultured bacterium | reverse complement strand
GTCCCTTGCTATCTTCTTCTTTTTGCATAACTTATCTTTGTGCTAATTATCTTTGTGGAGGTGTGAGGTGAAAAAGGGAATTCATCCTGAATACAGGGAAACGAGAGTGGTTTGTGCTTGTGGAAATACTTGGATAACAAGGTCAACGAAGTTTCCCGAGATAAAGGTTGAAGTATGCAACGAATGTCATCCGTTTTACACCGGTAACCTCAAACAGAAAGTGATAAGGGGAAGGGTTGAGAAGTTCCTCGCAAAATACGAAGGAAAATACTAATAAAGAAGTTGAACTGATTTCTTCCGTTCCCAAACCCGTTTGGCTTGCAACCGTATGTTCAAGGGTATGTTATTCTTCACTTCCGGCAGAAGAACTGCTTAACTCGGAAGAAGACGAAAAACTCGTGAAAAAAGTCGTTTCTATGGGTCATCTTTCGGTGGTTGAACACTTAACCTTTACATTCAAGGTTGGTAAAGGATACAAAGAGGAAATATTCAAAGCACTTTTGGAAAAACCCTTTTTCAAGGTTACCGAAAAGAAAGACTGCTTTTTGATAACCGCCAATGCGAGGACGATTTTGGAACTTTCAAGCCCGCCTTACGAGTTTGAAATGTTCAAGAAGTTCTGTTCTTTTCTTCCGAAAGTTTTAACACAGTGAGCAAAAATTTTTTGTCATTGTGTTTACCAAAAAATTTTTCGGTAAACAAACCAAATTTTGCTAAAATAAAAACATGGGTGCAGAGTTTAAACCTTCTTTTAAGCCGTTTTCCGTAGGAATTGAACTTGAAGTTCAAGTTGTTGATTCAAGAACTGGAAAGTTTAAAGAAGCTCCCCGAAGTATTGTTGAAAACTTAAAGACTTACGGAGTTCAAGAAGAGTTTTTAAAGTCAATGCTTGAAATCGTTTCGTCTCCCCACTCTGAACCAGAAGGTGCGGTAAACGAGGTTTGGAACACCCTTTCACTCTTGAAAAACTCTCTCGGAAGTGACTTTAAAGTTCTTTGTGCCGGAACTCACCCTTTTGAAGTTCCGGAAAACGCAAGATACAGTGATAACGAAAGGTATCAAAACCTGCTAAAGGAATTTCAGCAAGTTCTCAGACAATTTTTGATTTTCGGACTCCACATTCACATAGGAGTGGAAAACGAAAGACAAGCGTTAAGAGTTTACAATGCTCTTGTTAACTATTCTCCCCTTTTCCTTGCAATTTCCGTTTCTTCACCGCTGTTTTCCGGTAAAGACACGGGAATCCTTTCTTACAGGACAAAGATTTTTGAACAACTGCCGAGAGCCGGCGTTCCCCAACAGTTTAGAAGTTATGAGGAATTTGTTGAACTTTTTGAAACCTTGAGAACTTCCGGATTTGTTAAAACTTACAAGGATGTCTGGTGGGACGTAAGGATAAGACCTGACTTGGGGACGGTTGAGGTAAGAATTTGTGATGCAAATCCGGAACTTGAGAGAATTTTGGCGATTTCAAAACTGTGTGTTTATCTTGCTGAAAAATTTTCGGAAGAAGATATTCCTCTCGTTTTCATTCATATTGTTCAGCAGAACAAGTGGAACACTGCCCGCTACGGGCTAAAAGGCAAGTTTGTGGATTTTGACGGAACGGTATATTCTGCCGGTGAAAAAATCAGGGAAATCCTGAAAGAATCAAACTTAACGGAGTTTTTGAAAATCGTTGAAAAGCCCACGGTTGCGGAAAGAATTCAGAAACTCTATCCGTCCTTTGAAGAGATAGTCTCCCTAATATCCGTGTAATTTGATATCATACCTTTTCAAAACGGAGGAAAGCATGCGCTTGAGCGGAGCGGAAATTTTACTCAAAGCCCTTGAACTTGAAGGAGTAGAAAAGGTTTTTGGATACCCCGGAGGGGCAGTTCTTGACATATACGACAGACTACCCTTTTCCTCCATAAGACACTACCTGACAAGACACGAACAGGGTGCAGCCCACGCAGCAGACGGTTTTGCAAGAGCGACCGGAAAGGTGGGAGTCTGTTTTGCAACTTCGGGTCCGGGGGCAACTAACCTTGTAACGGGCCTTGCAACGGCTCAAATGGATTCGGTTCCGGTTGTTGCTTTTACCGGCAATGTTCCGACGTTTATGATAGGAAACGATGCATTTCAAGAAGTTGACACCGTTGGAATAACAAGACCCATCACCAAACATAACTTTCTGGTGAAAAACGTTGACGAACTTGCAGAAACGATAAAAAAGGCTTTCTACATAGCAAGAACGGGAAGACCGGGAGTGGTTCTGGTTGACCTTCCGAAAGACGTGACGAGGGAACTTACGGAGTTTTACGAAGAAGAATACAAACTTCCCGTGCAAATAAGGAGTTACAAACCGGTTGTGAAAGGGCATCCGGGACAGATAAAAAAGGCTGCCAAAGCAATAGCAAGTTCCGAAAGACCATTACTTTACGTCGGCGGAGGAGTGATAACTTCCGGGGCTTCAGAACTTGTCGTTAAACTTGCAGAACTTGCCGGAATTCCGGTTGCAACCACTTTGATGGGTCTGACCGCAATTCCCGGAAATCATCCTCTCTTTCTCGGAATGCTCGGCATGCACGGAACTTACGCAGCAAACACTTCTGCAACGGAGTGTGACCTTTTGATAGCAGTCGGAGCGCGATTTGACGACAGGGTTACCGGAAGGGTTTCCGATTTTGCTCCGAAAGCAAAGGTTATTCACATTGACATAGACAGTGCGGAAATAGGCAAAAACAAACCCGTTGACATTCCGATTGTCGGAGATGCCAAACACGTTCTTGAGGAACTCATTCCGGAAGTGGAAAAACTTTTAGGAAAGAACAAAGAGGCAAGGGAAAAGAGAGAGCGTTGGCTTATGACGGTTAGAAGTTGGAAAATGAGGTATCCCCTTTGGTATCAGCCGAGCGACAGGGTAATAAAACCCCAATACGTTGTCCAGAAAATTTGGGAAGTAACAAAGGGAGAAGCAATTATCGTAACCGATGTTGGACAGCATCAAATGTGGACTGCCCAATACTACAAGTTTTCTTTTCCCCGGCAGTTGATAACTTCCGGTGGATTGGGAACTATGGGATTCGGCGTTCCCGCATCAATCGGAGCAAAAATCGGAAGACCGGAAAAGACGGTTTTCTGTATCTCCGGAGACGGTTCGTTCCAAATGAACATGCAGGAAATCGTTACTGCGGTTCAACACAAAGTTGCCATAAAAGTTGCCATAATTAACAACGGATTTCTCGGAATGGTCAGACAATGGCAAGGACTGTTCTATAAGAAAAACTACTCCCAAGTTCATCTTGACGTTCAACCGGATTTTGTTCTCCTTGCAGAAGCGATGGGAGCAGTTGGATTCAGGGCGGAAAAACCCTCGGAAGTTGAAAAAGTCTTGAAAGAAGCAATGACCGTTAACGACAGGCCGGTAATAATTGACTTCGTTGTTGATAGAGAAGAAGATGTTTACCCGATGGTTCCTCCGGGTAAGTCAATAAGCGAGATGCTACTTCCGGAATATCAAGAAGAATTTGAAGAGGCTGTGGGATGAAGAAGCACGTGATAAGCGTTTTGGTGGAGAACAGACCGGGAGCCCTTGCAAGAATCGTGGAACTTTTTAGTTCAAGGGGATACAACATAGAAAGTTTGAACGTCGGACACACGGAAGACCCGAGCATTTCAAGAATAACCATGGTTGCAAAGGGAGATGACAGGACGATTGAACAGATAGTAAAACAATTAAGAAGACTCATAGACGTTTTAAAAGTAAGAAACCTCACCGATAAAAAGAAACTTGACAGAGAGTTGCTAATCGTAAGGGTAAACGTTGAAACCCCGGAAAAGAAACAAGAAGTAAAAAGGCTCGTTGAAATTTTCGGTGCAAGTATAGTGGACGTTTCTCATGATACCTACACCGTAGAACTTACGGGAGACGAAGAGCAGATTGACGCTTTCATAGAACTCGTTAAACCTCTCGGAATAAGAGAAATGGCAAGAACGGGCAGAGTGGCGATGGTTAGAGCATTACAGGGGGACACTTTTGGTTAGAAGGGATAAAGGATTTGCGGAAGTTCCGGGGATAAAGTGCGGTGTAGGAACTTCCGGACTTAAAGAAAGCGGAAAACGGGACATTTTCCTTGCGGTTTTTGAAAAAGACTGTGATTTCTCCGCAGTATTTACAAGGAACGACATTAAAGCCTCTCCCGTAAAGTTTTCGGAGGGACTCAAAGGTAAGTTAAGAGGTATCGTGGCAAACAGCGGAAACGCAAACGCTTGCACCGGTAAAGAAGGGCTTGAAAAAGCAAAACTTATGTCCGAATTGGCAAAAAAATACACGAAGACAGACGGACAGTTCTTCGTTGCTTCAACCGGAATTATCGGAGTTCCACTGCCCATTGAAAAGGTTGAGAAAGGAATAAAAGAAGCAGTGTCCAACTTGGGGAAGGCAAGCAGTAAAGAGTGTGCGGAAGCAATAATGACGACCGACACTTTTCCGAAGATTGCTTTTCTGAACAACGGAAAGTATTGCATAGGCGGAATAGCAAAAGGTGCGGGGATGATTTGTCCCGAAATGGCAACCATGCTGTGTTTTGTGGCTACGGATGCAAAAATTGACGGGAAAAACCTTAAACGGATTTTAAAAAATTGCGTTGACAGGTCCTTTAATGCGATAACCGTTGACGGAGAAATGAGCACCAACGATTGTGTTTTGCTCGTATCCACCGGTAAGGTTGAAATTTCAAGCGAAGAACTTGTTGAGTTTGAAAAACTTCTGCTTGTTCTTCTTAAAGACCTTGCTTACCAAATAGTTTCTGACGGTGAAGGTGCTTCAAAGATTCTGAGAATTAGCATTAAGAAAGCCAAAACGGAAAGGCAGGCAAAGAATGTAGCAAAGAAAATAGCCAATTCCCTCCTTGTAAAAACCGCAATGTTTGGAGCGGACCCGAACTGGGGAAGGATTATTGCATCCGCCGGCTCTGCCGGAGAGGGGATAAGGGAAGACCTCTTGAGGTTAAAAATTTGCGGTGAGACGGTCTTTGCGGGAGAACCCGTGGAATTTGACAGACTCTCTCTATCAAAGAAAATGAAAGAACAAAAAGAAATACAGATAGAACTTGACCTAAACCTCGGAGAGTATGACTTTGAAGTTCTCAGTTGCGACCTCACTTACGAATATGTTAAGATAAATGCAGAATACACTACATAAAGGAGTTCAAGTTATGTATGAGAAAATCCTTTTTCCCACCGACATTTACGACCACAACACAAAGCCGGTTGAACAGATACTTAAACTGAAAGAAGCCGGAGCAAAAGAAGTTCACCTTCTTCATGTGTTAAGCCCTTCTGACTGGGGATTCTTGAAGCCCGGAGAGTATGATTCAAAGGATTCGTTAAAGACACTTGCGGAAACCCTTGATGAGGGATACAGGGAAGGGCTTTTAAAAAGGTGGGAAATCTTTGAAGAACTTTCAAAGAACTTCACTCAAAAAGGATTCAGCGTCAGAATAGTTTTCATTCCCGGAGAACTTGACGAGATAATCTCCGCATATTCGGAAAAGCACAACATAAACCTTGTGGTTCTCGGAATAAACGAAGACTCCTTGTCTTTCAACAGGGTTGGAAGGGTTCTTGACATTTTAAAGAGCGTTAAAAAGCCCGTTCTCAT
>CAZZKT010000066.1:0-5987 GCA_964654625.1 uncultured bacterium | reverse complement strand
AGAACCTCCAGCCAGTCCAGTAAGCTACCCTTCCGTGGGGCATGATGTAGAGAACTATTCCGCTAACGGCCATAGCCAACAAAAACAGAAAGAGACAAAGGGAAATAAACCTTCTCATCTTTTACCCTCCGCTTTTATTCTTCTGCAGGGCGGTTTAAAACTTAAGTCAATCAATTCTCCGGTTGTCTGATTTTTGACAAGGCAGGCCATAATTCCTTTTATTCCTGCCACTTTCCAGTAAGGCGGAATAAATCCGACAACACTTACTCTGTCTCCCTTTCTCAAGTTAACCGAAGGACACCTCCAAGCAGGAATCAACCATGCTTTAACCGTTCCGTTTTCCGTTTCAATGTCCACCGTCCACCAAGGAACTTTCCGTCTTCCAAGCCCTTGAACTTTTTCAACTTTTAAAACTTCTCCTTCTACTTTTGCGTTTGTAAGTAACCTACGAAACCTTCTAAACGCTCTCGGAAACCTGCCGTAAAGTTCTTTAATTACCAAGCGATATCTGAGACCTCTTTGCATCTTTCCGGAAATTACCGCTTCCCTGACTGCGTTGAGAAAATCTTCCGGAGTGGGATACTTCTTTAAGAGCGTTTCCTTCGTTGGGGCTATCTTTCCGTTGTGACAAGAGGCGCAGTTTGTTTCCCACAAGGAAGCAAAAGCACTTGAAAACACTCCGAAGGTCATAAAGACAGCAATTCCCAACACTCTTTTCATCTTTCACCTCCTGGTCAAGTGTTTTCACTAAGCAATGCTTAGCAAAATTGATGCCATTTACAGAATCTTAAAAACAAAGCAATTCCCCGGTTAAGAAACACCCAATTTCGGAAAGATTTCCGAAAAATGGAAAAAATTTCCCGTTTCAAATCGGCAGTTTTATTTCAAAGGTTGTCCATCCCCCTTTTATGTAAGCGTTAAGTTTTCCGCCGTGGGCTTCCACGATTCGCTTGGCGTTGTAAAGCCCGAGACCGAATCCCCCTTTCTTTGTTGAATAATAGGGAAGAAAAATTTTGTCCTTGTCTTTCAACTTCTTCCCGCTGTCCATGACGAAAATGACGTAAAACCTTCCTTTTCTTTTCCCTTCAATTTTTAACCTTTTCTCTCTTTCTCCTTCCAGGGCTTCAATGGCGTTTTTCACTATGTCCACGATAGCAGAAGAAATCTTTTCGGGGTCAACGCTTAACAAACATTCCGAAAGTTTTACATCCGTTTTTATTCCTTTCACTTCCAAAAGGTCGGAAAATCCCTCAATTGTTTCTGAAATTAAGTCTTTTACGTTTACTTTCCTTTTGTTCAAAACAACGGGTCTTTTTATGTCTGCAGTTTCTTCAAGGTATCTTCCGAGTTTTTCTACTTCCTTCTTTAATTTTTCAACGTAAGGGTCGTTCAAATTTTGTTCCAACCTGTAAAGGATGAGGTTAAAAGTGTTAAGTTTATTTTTTACCTCGTGAAGAAGTGAATGAATTACGAGGTTTATGCTTTTCTCTCTTTCGTAAAGAAGTTTTTCTTCAAAGTATCTTTTTGCAAGCAAAACGGTAATTAAAACGAATGCAAAGGTGAAAGCAAGAAAAGACGACAAGACAAAGTAAATGTGCTTGTTGAATTCCTTCAGGTGAGAAAAGTCAAAGTAAAGGTGAAAGGTAAACGGTTCTATCTTTACCGTTTTTCTGTAGTATTCCGGGCCAATCCGCGAACCGGGAATGACTACCTCTCTTCCTTCAAGAACGAAGGTTGCACCCACAAGCAGGGGTGAAGTTTCAAGATAGGCGCTTATCGCTTCAACGGGGTCTCCTCCTCCCGCAACGGTTCCTTCAATTATTGACTCTACCCTTTTTGTTTCTTCGGAAACCACGGAGAAGTAAAAACCGGAAATTTCGGAATGCAAAAGGTAGAGGTTCAGAAGAAGAACTGTGAAAAAAACCGCAAGTGCAGATGCCGGAAGAAAGACTTTTCTCATATTCCGTATTTTTTCCTTTTGTATCTCAGCGTTTTTTCGTCTATTCCGAGGAGTTTTGACGCTTTTACTTGAACGTAGTTTGTTCTTTTAAGGGCTTCCAAAATCAACTTTTTCTCAAAC
Organism: uncultured bacterium; assembly: GCA_964654625.1. Classification (GTDB taxonomy): domain Bacteria; phylum Aquificota; class Aquificia; order Desulfurobacteriales; family Desulfurobacteriaceae; genus CAZZKT01. Next base: position 3,907 of record CAZZKT010000066.1, on the reverse strand, counting down.
TCCGCAACCTGTTCGGGAAGAGGTTTTGAAAAGTCAATTTCTTTGCGGGAAATCTCGTCTTCAAGAAGTTCTTTTAAGTCCTTTTCCGTTATTTTACCGGTGGAGAATATCACCAATCGGTGAATTATGTTTTCAAGTTCTCTTACATTGCCGGGAAAAGGATAGTTTAAAAGTTTTTGAAGAGCCTCCGGAGTTATTTCCACTTTTTTACCATACTTTTCCGAATACTTTTTCACAAAAAATCCCGTAAGTTCCAAAATGTCTTCCGGTCTTTCCCTTAAAGGAGGTATTTTCAAAGTCAAAACATTCAGCCGGTAGTAAAGGTCCTCTCTGAATTTTCCTTCTTCAACGAGTTTTTTGAGATTTTGGTTTGTTGCGGTAATGATTTTTACATCAACGCTGATTTCCGTTGTTGCTCCCACCCGCCTGACTTTTCCTTCTTGAAGAACCCGAAGGAGTTTCGGTTGCAAGGGAAGTGGAAGGTCTCCGATTTCGTCCAAAAAGAGCGTTCCGCCGTTAGCCTCTTCAAAAAGCCCTTTCTTGGTTTTTACTGCTCCCGTGAAAGCTCCCTTTTCGTGTCCGAAAAGTTCACTCTCAAAGAGGTCCTTGGGAATTGCGGAACAGTTAACCGCAACAAATTTACCCTTTCTTCCGCTTTCTTTATGAATGAACCTTGCAACGAGTTCTTTTCCGACTCCGCTTTCCCCCAAAATCAAAACCGGTGCTTCCGCTCTCGCAAAAAGGGATGCTTTCTTGAGTATTTCTTCCATTTCGCGGGAAGCGTAAACTATTTCTCCTTCTTTCTTAGGAACTCTTTTTAACCTTGAAAGTTGGCAAGCCTTGTCTATGAGGTTTATCAAAACTTCCGGGTCAAAGGGCTTTGTAACGTAGTGAAAAGCTCCCCTTTTTATGGCTTGAACCGCATCGGAAACACTACTGAATGCGGTTATGACTATCACTTCCGTTTCCGGAAATTCCTCTTTTATCCTTTCAAGAAAAGAAAGACCGTCCATTCCGGGGAGTCTAACATCACTTACAACAACATCTATCTGGTTTTTTGCCAGGACTTGAAGACCTTTTTCCGCACTTTTTGCGGTTAAAACGTTGAAGCCCGAGTCTTCAAGAGTTTCCTTTAAAAGTTCTCTTTGAATGTCATCGTCTTCAACTACAAGGACTGCCGGTTTTTCTTGTTTTTCGTTCACTTTAGAACCTTCAACATTGCGGTTTCGTCGCAGTTCGGAAATTTCACGCAGTTTATGCAATCCTTCCAAATTTTGTGAGGAAGAAGATTTTTGTCTATGATTTTGAAACCGAGTTTTTTAAAGAATTCTACCTGATAAGTTAGAGTAAACACCTTGGGAATGCCAAGTTCTTTTGCTTCTTGTAGAGCAGAGTTTACAAGAGACGTTCCTATGCCTCTGCGAGTGTGGTTTTTGTCCACCGCAAGGGAACGGATTTCCGCAAGGTCATACCATATCACGGACAGAGCGCAAACTCCCAAAATTTTTCCTTCTTCTTCAAAAACCCAGAAATCTCTTATGGATTCGTAAATGTTGCTGATGGAACGGGGCAAAAGTAGTCCGACCTTTGCGTATTCGTTTATCAAGTAGTGAATCTTTTCTGCGTCAGAAACCACTGCTTTTCTTATCATAGTTCAAGTCCTTCTATGAACTTTTCGGAAAACTCTTTGACTTCTCCCATGTTAAGCACCCGCGCGTTTTCTTTAACGGTTACCGCTTGTGAAAACACTTTTTCGTCAAGCATGAAACTTGCCCCAATAACCGGCAAACCCTTCTTACATTCAACGTTAACCGCACATTCGGGTAGTAATTTAATGCTTTTTGCGTTAACAGTCACAATACCCGCTCCCAAACTGCCGGTTAATACGGTCTTTTTGACCTGTTTGTTTTTACATATTACGCTGACGGCAGAATAAACCGCAGATTTTGAAAATAGGAGTTTTTTTATGTCTTCTTGGGTGACCGCAATCAAGTTTTCTCCCTCGTGAAGAACGAAAGACTTTTGACCTTCAACGGTTTTAAACCTTCCCTTAAATGCAGTGGGGACTTTCTCTTGGAAAATTCCCTGGCTGTCCAAAATTTTGAGTCTTTTAAAGATTGCCAAAATGTCTATGTATGCGGTGGCGCAAATTCCCTCGGGTTCTTTTCCGGATGGCGTTAAGAGTTTAAAGTCCCTGTCAAACAAAACCCTTACCACGGAACCTTCCGTGTAGCCAGAACCAGAAAAAAGACCGACCCCTTCAAAGGCAGAACCTGCGGGAACGGAAGTGCATTCAAGATGTCCGCATTCCAGAACTCCGACTTCGGCGTTCGTTCCGACGTCCACGACCAAAGTCTTTTCCTCAAACTTTAAAGCGGTAATGTCCGCAAGAAAGTCAGAACCCACGAATCCTCCGATGGGAGGAGGAAAATACACCGGGCAATTAAAAGAAAGACCGAGTTCCTTGGCGTTTAAGACTCTCGGTTCGTAAACCTTTCCCCGAAAAGGATACTTTGAAAATCCGGAGACATCTTCTCCGAGAATGAAGTGGTGAATGACCGGATTGGCAACTACGACAACTTTCGTTAAAGAAAAGTCTTTTAAGACTTCGTCAATCGCTTCCAAAAGAATGCTCCTCATGTTTTCGTATTCTTCCTTGGCTTTTTCAACGCGGGTGATGATATCCGCTCCGTAAACTACTTGGGGATTTAAGGTTTTAAATGATTTCAAGAATTTTCCCGTTGAAAGTTCAAAAAGGGCTATTTCTAAAGTGGTAGTTCCCGCGTCAACGACCGCTCCGATTCCTTGCATGTTTTGGGGAGGTATGTCTGGAAATGCAACCGACGGAAAGGTTACTTCGGAGGAAGAGAGTTCTAACAGGTATTCTCCGGGTCCTTTCTCAAGGCAAGCAAGAACCCTTTTGCCGTTTGCAGTAACCCAGCACTTTTTACAGACCCCCCTTCCCCCGCAGTATGCAGTTTTCAAAATCCCCTTGGAACGTAAAACATCGTAAAGGGTTTTACCTTCGGGAACTTCAACCTTTAGTTTCACTCTAATAAACCGGAGTTAGCCAATGAGCGTATTTTTCGTTTTCTCCCTTTACTGCTTTAAAGTAAACTTCCTGCAACCTCTTGGTGATTTTTCCTATGGTTCCGTCCCCTATTATCACGTGGTCAACTTGAAGGACCGGAGTTATTTGTGCTGCGGTTCCCGTCAGGAAAACCTCGTCCGCAACGTAAACTTCGCTCCTTAAAATGTCCCTTTCCTCAACCTCTATTCCCAGTTCATTCTTGGCCAACTCTATGACTGCGTTTCTCGTGATTCCTTCAAGTATGTTTCCGGACAAGGGAGGGGTGATTATCTTTCCGTTTCTGACTATAAAGAGGTTTTCTCCGCTTCCTTCCGCCACCGTTCCGTCGGGATTGAGCATTATCGCTTCGTCAAAGCCGGAAAGTATTGCTTCTGTTTTTGCAAGAGCGCTGTTAACGTAAGCACCCGCAACTTTGCACCTTGCGGAAATCATGTTGTCGTTTATCCTGTTCCACGAAGAGGTTTTTACTTTGATGCCTTTTGACAGGTCAAGGTAATCACCGAGGGGTAAAGTGTAAATTGCAAGTTCAGTTTTGTATCCGACGAGTTTCGGAGAAATTTTAAGGTCGGAAAAGTATGCTATCGGCCTTATGTAGGTGTCTTCTTGGTGTTTGCATAACTTGAGGAGTTCTACCGTTATGTTTACCAGTTCTTCAACCGAAAGTCCCGGTTGGAGGTTCAAAATTTTGCAGTTGTTCAGCATTCTTTCGTAATGTTCTTTGAAGAACAATCCGTAGAGTTGCTTGTGTTCTTCGTTCCAGTAAGCCCTGATTCCCTCAAAAACCGCGGTTCCGTAGTGAAAGGAATTGGTCTGGAT
>CAZZKT010000065.1:0-6667 GCA_964654625.1 uncultured bacterium | reverse complement strand
CCGACTTTAACGTAAATTGCCTTAACGGTTCCGCTTATCGGTGCGTGAATCTCGTTTTGCATTTTCATTGCTTCCACCACCGCAACAACGTCTCCTTCGTTTACTTTGTCTCCCACTTTAACCTTTATGTCCACGACCTTTGCCGGCATCGGAGTGGTCACGTCACCTTCCTTAACCGCTCTCGGTCTCTTTGAAGAACTGGCAAGTTCTCCTTCAATTTCTACTTCTTCGCCCGTCGGAACTACCTCAACGAGGGGTTCAACTACTACCTCTTCAAGCCTTCCGTCAATCTTTATGAAGTATGGTTTTTTGCCGTCCTTTTTGTGTCCGATTCCTGCAATTTTTATGTGATAACTTTCTCCGTGAACGTTCACGATGAATTCCGTAGGAGCAAGGTGGTGAGGATGCTTTTCCGCTTCCTCAAAGACCGGTTCTTCTTCCGTCGGCTTGATTTCTCCCTTTTCAACCTGTTCTCTCCATTCAAAGAATTCCTTTGCTACTTTTGGAAAGAGACAGTAAGAAAGAACGTCCTCTTCACTCCTTGCAAGGTCTTTGATTTCTTCCCTTCTTTTGTCAAGTTCCGGTTCAAGAAGGTCCGCAGGTCTGCAAGTAATCGGTTCTTCGTCCCCGAGAATCTTCTTGATTACTTCTTCCTTAATCGGAGCGGGAGGCTTTCCGTAAAGACCTTTAATGTAGTTCTTCGTTTCTTGAGTAATCATCTTGTATCTTTCGCCGGCAAGAACGTTCAAAACGGCTTGCGTTCCGACAATCTGACTGGTGGGAGTAACGAGAGGAGGATAGCCGAAGTCTTCCCTTACCCTCGGGACTTCTTCAAGGACTTCTTCAAGTTTGTCAAGGGCACCCTGTTCTTTCAGTTGGTTAACGAGGTTAGAAATCATCCCGCCGGGAATTTGATGTTCAAGAACTTCCGCATCAACTCCTTTGAACTTAATGTCATACTTCGCATACTTTTCCCTGACTTCCCTGAAATACTGGGCAATTTCTTTGAGCAACTTTTTGTTCAGGGGAATTTCATAACCGAACTCTTTGAAAACGTATGCCATCGTTTCTACCGCCGGATGGGAAGTGTCCGAAGCCATCGGAGATATGGCAACGTCAAAGATGTCCGCTCCTGCTTCGGCAGCCTTTAACTGTGCCATTTCGGCCATGGAACTCGTGCAATGGGTGTGAATGTGAACCGGCAGACCGACCTCCTTCTTTATTGCCTTTACGAGAGAGTAAGCCCTTTCCGGAGAAAGGAGTCCGGCCATGTCTTTTATGGCTATTATGTCAACGCCCATTTCTTTGTATTGAAGGGCAAGTTCTATGTATAGGTCGTCCGTGTGAACGGGACTTATCGTGTAAGATATGGCTCCTTCAACTATCTTTCCCATTTCCTTCGCAGTTTCAACAGCCACTTCAACATTTCTCAAGTCGTTCAAAGCATCAAAAACTCTGAAAACATCAATTCCGTTTTCCGAAGCCTTCCTTACGAACGCTTTTACCACATCGTCCGGATAGTGCCTGTAGCCGACAAGGTTTTGACCTCTTAAAAGCATTTGAAGTCTTGAGTTGGGCATGAGTTTTCTGAGTTTTTTCAGTCTTTCCCACGGGTCTTCTTTCAGGAATCTCAAGCAAACATCAAACGTTGCCCCTCCCCAGCATTCAACGGACCAAAAGCCTACCTTGTCTATGACGGGTGCTATCTTTTCCATGTCCGCGGTTCTCATTCTCGTTGCAAACAGGGATTGGTGAGCATCCCTCAAAGTGACATCGGTAAACTGCAACTTTCTTCCCATAACTTCCCCCTCTAAAGCCCGTGATGAAACGCAATTGCAGCAGAAATTGCAAGGGCAAGAACTTCCGGGTCGTGTTCCTTGATGAACGTAAACTCCTTGATTTTCCTGTCTATGAAAGAGGTATCAAACTGTCCTTTCACAAACTCCGGGTCGTTGAGAATCTTTTTAAAGAACGGAATGGTGGTGGGAACGCCTCTTATAACGAACTCTCCGAGTGCCCTCCTTGAACGCCTTACAACCTCGTCCCAACTTCTTCCCCAAACTATCAGTTTTGCCACCATTGAGTCATAATACGGGGGAATCGTGTATCCCTTGTAAACGACTCCGTCTATCCTTACGCCTATTCCTCCGGGAGAGTAGTAAGCAGTAACGGTTCCCGGACAGGGAACGAAGTCTTTTGTAGGGTCTTCAGCGTTTATCCTGAACTGTATTGCAAAGCCGTAGATGTTAACGTTTCTTTGAGAAAAGGAAAGGTTCATCCCGGCAGAAATTCTGATTTGCTCTTGAACGATGTCTATTCCCGTAACCTCTTCCGTAACGGTGTGTTCTACCTGAAGCCTCGGGTTTACTTCCATAAAGTAGAAATTGCCGTATTTGTCCATCAAGAATTCCCACGTTCCGGCCCCGTAGTAACCGATTTCCTTTGCGGACTTTACGCAAATGCTTCCGAGTTTTTCCCTCTGTCTTCTCGTGAGAACCGGAGAAGGAGCAATTTCCAACACCTTTTGGTGTCTTCTTTGCAGGGAACAGTCCCTTTCCCCGAGGTGAACTACGTTCCCGTGCTTGTCCGCAAGTATTTGAACTTCAATGTGCCTTGGATTTTCTATGTATTTCTCAATGAACACCTCGCCCTTACCGAACGCTGACTTTGCTTCGTTCACCGCTATTTCAAACTGTCTTTCAAGTTCTTCTTCGTTTCTTGCAACCCTCAGTCCCCTTCCGCCTCCCCCGTGGGCAGCCTTAATCATTACCGGATAACCAATCTTTTCCGCAATTTTCTTTGCGGACTTTACGTTTTCCACCGGTTCTTCGCTTCCTTCCGCAACGGGAACTCCGAGACTCTTCATCAGTTTCTTTGCTTCTATCTTAGAACCGAACATTTCAAGGTGCTCGTCAGAAGGGCCTATAAACTTTATGCCGTGTTTTCTTGCATACCTTGCAAAGTCCGCCCTTTCAGCCAAGAATCCGTAGCCGGGATGAATGGCATCCGCCCCGGTTCTCTTTGCAATGTCAACGATTCTGAAGTAATTGAGGTAAGCCTTCACCGGGTCTCCGTGGATTAGGTAAGCCTCATCCGCCTTTTTAACGTGGAGGGAGTTAACGTCCGCTTCGGAGTATATGGCAACGGTCTTTATCCCCAGTTCCTTGCAGGCCCTTATGATTCTCGTTGCCACTTCCCCCCTGTTGGCAATCAAGACCTTTTTAAACATACCTACCCCCAAAAGAACCTCAAGAGAACGTTTGTAATCAATCCTGCAACAAGGTCATCCACGGTTATGCCAAATCCTCCCGGCAGTTTCTCAACGGTGCTTACTGGAGGGAACTTGATTATATCAATAATTCTGAAAATTATCAGTCCGCAAACGACAAGGAGCAAATTTTCCCTTGCCGGCAAACCGAGAAAAACCGCAAGCATTCCGACAGCCTCGTCTATTACAACCCACTCGGGGTCTTCCACTCCGGAAATTTCTCTTGCCTTACCGCTTGCAACAACGCTTACGAGAAACACCGCAAGGAGAAGGAAGAACTGAAACTTTAAGTCTCGGGGATAAAAGAAGAAAATAAAAACCGCAGTGAGCATTGAACCCCAAGTGCCGGGCATCTTCGGCAAAAAACCGGAAAAGAAAAGGGAAGCAATAAATTTTGTAATCTTCACCATTTGATTGTCCTCTCTTCAACGCTTACAATTTCGTTTTCCTCGTCAAGAATCACGACCACGGGCTTGTGATTTCTAATTGCTTCCTCGTCAACATAACAATAACTGACGATGATTACCCTGTCTCCGGGATAAGCCTTCCTTGCAGCAGCACCGTTCAGCGAAACCTCTTTACTGCCGGGCTCTCCGGGAATTATGTAGGTGGTGAACCTTTCGCCGTTTGTTATGTTGTATATGTCAACAACTTCGTAGGGGTGGAGTTTTGCCTTTTTCAAGATTTCGCTGTCTATGGTTATGCTTCCTTCGTAGTCAAGAATGCAGTCAGTTATCACCGCTCCGTGAATTTTTGACTTTAACACGCCCACCTTCATCTTTTTCCCCCGCCCGGAGGTTGTATATGTCAAGCATCGCTTTTATTCTCTTGTCAAGCCCTTTTTCCTCTTTGAGAATTGAAGGGTCCTTTTCAATTCCTTTCAGGGCTTTCTGAAGATACTTAACGCTTTCAACCAAATTTCCCTTGAAGAACAAGCATTCTCCAACATGCTCGTTTATAACCGGGTCGTCGGGCTTGAGGGAAAGAGCCTTTTTAAGTAGTTTGCAGGACTTTTCATACTTTCCCATCTTGAAGAATATCCATCCCTTCGTGTCAATAAAAGCGGGATTTTCCGGCTCTTCTTCCAAAGCTTTGTCCACATACTTGAGGGCTTCTTCCAAGTCTTTACCCCTTTGAGCAAGGAAGTAAGCAAGGTAGTTGAAGTTGTCAGGACTTGGAGAAATCTTAACCAGTTTTCTCAAAAGGTTTTCCGCAGTTTGATAGTATCCCGCTCTGTCCGCAAAGTAAGCGTAGTAGTAAAGACCTGTTGGGTCAGATTCAAGTTTTTCCTTCCACACGTTAAGGACTTTGAAAGACTCTTCCGGGCCGTAAAGTTTGTCAAGAAGGATTGCTATTCTTATCAGGTATTTCGTTTCTTTTGTCATTTCCCACAGTCTTTCAAGGTATGCTTTTGCCTCTTCAAACCGTTCCATCTTGATGAGGCAAGCACTTATTCTTTCAAGAACCGCAGGATTATCCGCGTAGTATTCAAGAGACCTTTCGTATGCGGACAAAGCACCTTTTAAGTCTCCGGTCATTTCTTTTGCTATTCCGAGCATTAAATACACGTTCGGATTGTCCGGATTTAACTTTGAAATCCGTTCAATAATCGGAATGACTTCTTTGTATTCACCCATCTTGAAAAGACTTGCAGCAACCCAAGAAAGAAGTTTTAAATTGTAAGGTTCAAGTTCCACTATTTTGTCAATAACTTCAAGAGCATCCTTTACTCTGTTCGTTTTTGCGTAGATTAGAAGAAGTTCTTTCAAAGCGTGAACGTTGTTCGGGGATTTCTTGAGGATTTCTTTAAGAGTTTCTTCCGCAAGTTCGTAGTTTCCGAGTTCGCTCATAATCTTTCCGAGAAGAACGTAAGCACTTCCGAAGTGAGAATTTTGGGTTATGCTCCTTTGAAGGTAAAACAGGGCTCTCTCCTTTTTCCCTTGAAGGTATCTTAACTGGGCAAGGAAGTAGTTAACGAGGTAATCGTCGGGATAAAGATACAAAGCCTTCTTCAAGACTTTTTCCGCATCCTTTAACTTTCTCTCGTTTATGTAAAGGTTTGCGAGCAGGATGAAGTTTTCCCTGTCTTTGCTGACGCTTATGGCTTTTTGATAGAGTTTTTCTGCCTCTTCAAACTCACCTTCAACCACCTTTATTCCCGCAAGGATTCTGAGAGCAGGTGCGTTGAGCGGGTCTTTTTCAAGAGCCTTCTTGGCAAAAAATTCTGCAAGTTTGTATTTCTTTAGTTCCGCACAAAACCTTGCGGATTCTACTGCAACTTCCGGTGTGCTGTCCGTTGCGTTAACTGCTTTTTTAATTTCCTCAAGTGCCTTTTCGTAGTTTCCTCTTGACTTTTCAAAGAGATACGAGAAGTAATAGTAAAGGTATGAAGGAGGATGCTCCTTGTGAGAGTGAACATAATAGGTCTTAATCTCCTTAGAATGGTAAGCGCACCCGAAAGCCAGAAGGTTTACCAAAAAAATAAAAGCAGGTATCAGTCTCCTCATTGTAAACAATAATATATCAACATTCTTTGTGATTTTCACGAAGAGCAAGGAAAAGTTCAAAGAGTTCTTCGGGCTTAAGTTCTTCGGGACGCTTTTCAAGAATTTCTAAGTCAGCCTTAACGCCCAAAGCGTTTTTAAGTTTTTTCCTTCTGCTTCTGAAAGCCTTTTTCAAAAACCTTTCAAATTCAAGAACTTGCTTGCGGTCAAGGTTTACTCTTTTCGGAACGCAAAGAATCACCGAAGAGTAAACCTCAGGTTTGGGAAAGAAAGCCCAAGGAGGAATGTCAAACAAGAGTTTAAAGTCAAAAAACAAGCCGGCCAAAGATTGAAGGTAGCCGTAGTCCTTTCCTTTTTGTTTCGCAAACCTTAAAGCAACCTCTTTTTGAAGGGTAAAGACTCCCTTTTCCACTGCCTCGTGCTGAAAAACGAGGTTTCTGATGATTTCTGCACCCGCATAGTAAGGAAGGTTTCCTATGAAGACTGCCTGTTGACCGTCAAGAAGTTTGGTGTAGTCAACTTTTCTTGCGTCTTCGCAAATGATATCGGCTTGAGGGAATTTACTGCTTAAGGTTTCCGCAAGTTTTTCGTCAATTTCAATCAGAACGAGTTTTCCGGGATTTAACCGAACTATGTGTTCGGTTAACGCCCCCTCTCCCGCTCCTATTTCAACAACTACTTTTCCTTCAAGATTTCCGGCAGATTCTACTATTCTCTTCGCAAAGGAAGTATCTTTGAGAAAGTGCTGTCCGAGATGCTTTTTGGGGAACAAGTTGAAACCTTAAATAAAAAATTTGGAGCGGGCGACGGGACTCGAACCCGCGACCCTCAGCTTGGAAGGCTGATGCTCTACCAACTGAGCTACGCCCGCTCACTGGTTGCGGGGGCGGGATTT
>CAZZKT010000064.1:0-6810 GCA_964654625.1 uncultured bacterium | reverse complement strand
CTTTCTATTAGAATCATTGAGATTGAAATCATTGTCAGCAGGGGCAAAAGTGCGGAATAAAGAGGGGGAAGAATTCCTGCCTTTCCGAGGCTCAACGAAAATGACGTTAAAATCCACATCGTTATTATTATCCCGCCGGCAATCAGAATTCCAATTCCTTTCTTTGCTCTTGGGTTAAAAACTCCGACCGGAAGTCCTGCAAGGGCGGTTGCTAAGGGTAGGAGGGACAAAGATATTCTGAAGAAGAATTCAAGCCACATTTCCCTTGCATCACAACCGAGTTTTTCAAGATTTTTGGCAAGGTGAAAAAGGGAACTTAACTTGATTGAAGTCGGGTCCGGCAGTGAAACGAGGATTTCTTTTTTGGTTATTCCCAGTTGGACTTTAAGTTTTTTAAACTTCTTTGATTTTAATTCTTTTAAGTCTCGCAAATAACCTTCTTTTAAAATCCACGTGCCGTTTCCCGTTTCAATTGCTTCTTTTGAGTCAATTCGTTCAACGGGTTTAAAGTCTTTTCCCAGTTTGAAAATTGAGATGTTTTTGGATACCGTTTTTCCGAAACTTCCGAAATACACAAACGTTTGATTTTCGGACTTGAACCACACGGAAGGAGGAACCGAAAAAACATTTTTTCTGACGCTTTTTGTCTTTGATTTCAACTCCATTGCAATTTTTGTGGTCTTTGGCACGACAAACTCTTGAAGCAAAAGCGAAGCAAAACAAACAATTCCGGAAAGAAAGATTACGGGACTTAAAAATCTCATTCCGCTTATTCCCAAAGATTTTACTGCTATTAGTTCGTGGGTTGAGGAAAACCTTGAAGCGGTAAACATTGCACAAAGAAGCATTGAGATTGGAAAAATTCTCACCATATATGTTGGCGTTCTTGCAAGAACATACAAAAATCCGTTTTTTAAACTCGTTTTCAAAAAAATGTCAATGTGGCTTATGAAATCAACGATTGCAAAAAGAGCAAGAAGCGTGATTAGCGTTGTTATGAAGATTTTAGAACTTTCAAGAAAACTGTATTTGTGTAAAGTTTTTACCATCTTGCACCGGTTTTTGATAAAGGTTTTTCCTTTAAGGTTATTTTAATCAGAATTAGTCCAATTGCTGAAAAAATTATGTCGGTTAAGAGAGGTAAGGCTGACAAACCTGTCTTGAGGGCAGTTTTTTTAAAGAAAGTGTAAAGAACGTAATAGCCGACGATGGTTGCTACTCCGAGGATTATTCCAGCACTGTAACTTCCCCTTGGAAGGAGAATTGCAATGGAAAACGCTACCAAACCGACTATTATTGGAGCAAAGGACAACGCTAATCTTTTGTAAATTTCAACTTTTGCTTCAAGACTTTTGCTTTTGATTAGTTGCAGGAGGTTTTTGTATTTTGAAGAAGTGAAACTTTCTTGTGGAGTAAAAGTGTAAAGTTTTACCGTATAATTTTGAAAGTGAAGGACTTTTAAGTTTGCCAATTTATTCCAGTTCAAGATTAGTGAAGTGCCGTTTTGAATATCAAGAAATACGCTGTTTTTTTCTATCCTGATTTTTCCAACATTGGCAAAAATTGTCATCATTTGGTTTTTCTTATTGATGTTTACCATGAAATTTCTTAAAATTCCGCTTTTGTTGGTGGTTTTTTCCGAGTAGAAGGTTATTCCGGGAAAGTTTGAACTAAAGTTTTTTTCAAGAATTCCAAGACTCAATTTTTTCTTGATTAGTTCTTCCATTTCTTTTCTTACTGCCACATTGCTTTTGGGGAGAGCAAACATCAGAATAAAGAAACAAAAAACCGACAAGAGAAAACCGAGAACGGTTAGAGGTTTAAGGAGTTCTTTAATACTGATTCCGCAAGATTTTACAGCAATTATTTCGTTGTTTGCGTTCATGTTCAAGAATACCATAAGAACGGACACAACAAACGCAAGGGGAAGTGTGATTCCGAGGATTGCGGGAACGGTTTTTAAAAGTATTGATGCAAATTCAAAAAACGAAATTCCTCTTCCGAGAACCGATTGGGCTAAAGAAGACGCTCTGTCCATAAGAACTGTTATTACTAAAAGTCCGATTGAGACAAAAAACGTTTTAAGGACTTCAAAATAAACGTATCTGTGCAGAATTTTCATTATATGTGCTTTTTAACTTTTTTATACCAGTCAACCACTATTGAACTTGCAACGAATATTGAAGAGTAAGTTCCAACGATAATTCCAACCAAAAGGACGAATGCAAAGTCGTTTAAACTTGCTCCTCCGAACAGGTAAATCGTTAATACCACGAACAAAGTTGTAAGTGAAGTAATTATCGTTCTTGATAGCGTTTGATTTATACTGTCGTTAACTATTTCTTCAAATCGCTTTTTCTTTAAAAATGTTTTCATGTTTTCCCTTATTCTGTCGTAAACTACAATGGTGTCGTTGATGGAGTATCCTATTATCGTCAGCAAACTTGCTATTACGGGAAGGCTAAATTCCCTTCCGTCGCTCATAAATATTCCAACGGTTGCAAGGGTATCGTGAATCAATGCCAAAATTGCTCCAACCGCAAATATCGTTTCAAATCTCCAGGCTATGTATATGAAAATGCCTATGGTTGCATAAATCAGTGCAAGAATTCCCTTTCTTTTTAGTTCTTTTCCGATTGTTGGGCCTATCATTTCAACTTTTCTTACTTCTGCGTCGTTCTTTTCAAGGATTTCTCTTACCTTTGCAGTTACTTTTTCCGGATTTTTTACAACGGGCAGTCTTATTAAAAACTCGCTTTTGCTGTCTCTCAGGTTTTGAACACTCACGGATTTTATGTTTTCCTTCTTAAAGAGAGAGCGAACAAATTCCGTTCCCACGTTTTCTTTAAACTTGGCTTGTATGAGCAAACCGCCCGTAAAATCAATTCCGAACTTAGGCCCTTTTAAAAGGCCGCCGTAAAGCCAACTTGCAACGATTACAAAGATTGAAAGTCCGTATGCGAAGTATCTTTTTCCTATAAAGTCCATCCACCTTTTCATTTTCACACCCTAAAAGCCAAAGGTTTGTATCTAATCAGTATGTCAAGAAGGACTTTTGAAACAAAAACTGCTGTAAACATGCTGGAAACGATTCCGAGAGACAGCGTTACCGCAAAGCCTTTTATTGGGCCGGTTCCGAATTGAAACAGGACTGCAGATGCTATGAGAGTGGTTATGTTGGCATCAAGTATTGTAGCCCAAGCGTTTGAAAATCCGGATTCAACGGAAGGTAAAATGCCCCTGCCTTTTCTTAATTCTTCTTTTATCCTTTCAAAGATTAAAACGTTTGCATCAACCGCCATTCCTAAAGTAAGGATAAATCCCGCAATGCCCGGCAGTGTTAATGTTGCTCCGAGAATGGCCAAAAACGACCACAGGATTAACACGTTCATTCCGAGAGCAGTTACCGCTATGAATCCCGCAACTTTGTAGTAGATTATCATGAAAACTACTACCGCCAAAAATCCTGCGATTCCCGCTTTCAGTCCTTTTTCAACCGATTCTTTTCCCAGAGAAGGACCAACGGTCGTTTCTTCAAGAAGTTTGACGGGTGCTGGTAAAGCACCTGCCCTTAAAACGATGGAAAGTTCCCTTGCTTCTTGAAAAGAAAAGTTCCCGGTTATCTGACCTCTTGAACGGATTGCAGAGCGAATCGTGGGAGCGGACTGAACTTTGTTGTCAAGAACGATTGCAAGCCTTTTTCCTATGTTGTTTTTGGTGTAGTTGTAGAAAATTTCTCCACCTTTTGAGTTGAGTTCAAATCCTACTGCTGGCATTCCGTATTCGTCCCTTGTGGGGTAAGCATCTTTTAAGTATTGACCGGTTAAGATTGGAATTCTTTTCAAGATGTAGTAGGTTGAACTGTCTGCACCTTTTAAAACTTCTTCGTCTTCTTTAACTTTGCTGTTTAGAAATGAAAGGAGTTTTTTTGAATCTTTCGGAATTTCTTCCGTGCTTATTCCGAGTTTTATCAGAAGGTCTTTCAAAGAGCCTGCCCAAACAACTTCTTTGAATTCAAGTTTTGCTACCTTACCTATTACCCTTTTTGCTCTTTCGGGGTCTTTTATTCCGGGAAGTTCAACGATTATCCTGTTAATGTTGTTTCTTACGATTACCGGTTCTGCCACTCCGAGTTCGTCAACTCTGTTTCTTATGGTTTCAAGCGCTTGTTCGCAAAGCCTGTCCGTTTCTTCCCTGATAAAACTTTCTTTGAGTTTCATAAGTATTTTTCCGTTTTTTGAACTGATTTGAAAAGCGTTTTTGAATTCGTCTTCAAGAATTTTGATTCCGTCTTTTATGTTGTTTTCGTCAAGCAGTGTTATTTCTATCTGGTTGTTTGAAGTTTCTACCGAAATTACGGGGATGTCATGTTTTTCAAGAACATTTTTTGCATCTCTTGAAGCAGTTAAAACTCTGTCTTTGAGGGCTTTGTTGACTTCAACTTCAAAGACTAAGTGGCTACCTCCTTGAAGGTCAAGTCCGAAGTTCACTTTTTTGGTCAAGGCTGTGTAGATTGAAAAAACTGCTACTATCAATACGGTTAAAATTCTCCACCTGAGTTTCTTTTTCATGCCAACCTCACCGAAGCGTCGGTAAAGATTCTTTCAATCTTGCCGTTTGAAGTTTCCACAACCAAAAAACCTTCAGCGTCAACTCCCAATGCTTTACCTTCAATCGTGCAATTTCTTTTGATTACTTTGATTTTTCTGCCTATTATGAAACAGTGTTTTTCAAATTCTCCTATTTGAAATTCTCCCCTTTCAAGTTTTTGATGGTAGAATTTTACAGCGTGAGCGATTTCCATTGCAAGGATGCTTCTGTTTGTTCTTATTCCTTCTTCAATTAAGGAAGTTGCTTGGTGTTCAAGGTTTTGGAGTTCGTGCCGTTTGTAATACAGGTTAATTCCGATTCCGTAGATTATTTTGTTTTTCGTAGTTTCAACAAGAATTCCGCCGGCTTTTTTTCCGTTTAAGTAGATGTCGTTTGGCCATTTTAATGTGAATTCGTTGGAGTATTTTTTAAGAACTTTAACGACCGCAACTCCACAACACAAACTTGCAAGGGTTAAAAATTTTTTCGGTTTTGGTAAAGAAACAGACATATAAAGTCCTTTTCCTTCTTCTGACTTCCATGTTCTTCCGTTTCTTCCTTTTCCTTTTTCTTGAAAGTCCGCTACTACTGCAAAGTTAGTTTCGTAAAGTTTTAAATAATCGTTGGTTGAATCAACTTTTTTGAGAAATCTAATCTTCAATGAGAGGCTTTCCCTCCATTTCTTCGGGAATTTTAACTCCGAGAAGTTTTAAAATAGTGGGAGATATGTCCGCAAGTATTCCAAGAATTTTTCTTCCGCCGAATTCTTCCGGCATTTCAAGATTTTCGTGATTAACTCTTTTAAGTTTGTAGCGGTTTTCTTTGCTGACAACTATGAAAGGAACCGGGTTTGTCGTGTGGGCTGTCCATTCGTGGTCGTTGTCCTTCATTTTTTCCGCGTTTCCGTGGTCTCCGGTTATGACGCAAGCACCTCCTTTATTTAAAACCGTTTTCACGAGTTTTTCTAAGCACTTGTCAACCGCTTCTACTGCTTTTATCGTGGGTTCTAACTTTCCGGTGTGTCCGACCATGTCTGGGTTTGCAAAATTTATGACGCACAACTTGTAATTGTTCTTTAAGATTTCTTCGCAGGCTTTGTCCGTTACCTCGTAAGCGCTCATTTCCGGCTTTAAGTCGTAAGTCGGAACTTTCGGAGAGGGAATGAGGATTCTGTTTTCTCCTTCAAAAGGTTCTTCCCTTCCTCCGTTTAAGAAGTATGTAACGTGTGCATACTTTTCCGTTTCTGCAATTCTCAACTGTTTTTCGCCGAGGTTGGAGATGACTTCTCCGATTACGTTTTTTAAGTTTTGGGGAGGAAAGGCAACTTCAAACGGAAAAGTTTTGTCGTAAAGGGTCATCGTTGCTATGTAGGAAGTTTTCGGAAACTTTTCCCTTTTGAACCCTTTAAAGTCTTCAAATCCGAAGGCAGAAACTATCTGTCTCATTCTGTCCGCTCTGAAGTTAAAGAAAAAGATTACATCACCGTCTTCAACCAAAGCGCTTTTGTCAATAACAAAAGGTTCAACGAATTCGTCCGTTTCACCGTTTGAATAGGCAATCTTTATCGCTTCAAGGGGTGAACTTGCAGTTTTGCCGGTGCCAATCGTCATTGTGTCATAGGCTTTTTTCGTTCTGTCCCAGCGTTTATCTCTGTCCATGTAGTAGTATCTTCCTCCGAGAGTTCCGACGGTTGCATTTGGAGGAAGTTTTTCAACGAGTTGTTTTACGTATTTTTCCGCACTTTTTGGAGGAGTGTCTCTGCCGTCAAGAATAGCGTGAATGCATGTTTTCACGTTGTATTCTTTTGCCAGTTTTAAAAGGGCAAAAAGGTGATTGATGTGGCTGTGAACTCCTCCGTCGGATAAGAGTCCTACGAGGTGAACTTTTTTGTTTTTTTCTTTTGCCGTTTGGAACAATTTGTTTATTACGGGGTTTTTGAAGAAATCTCCTGATTCAATGGATTTGCTGATTCTTACGATGTCCTGCCAGACTATCCTTCCTGCTCCGATGTTCATGTGTCCGACTTCCGAGTTTCCCATTTGTCCTTCGGGAAGTCCTACTGCTTCTCCGTCTGCTTTTAAAAGTCCGTTCGGATAATTTTTGAGTAAGGAGTCAAAAAACGGAGTATTTGCAAGGGCAATGGCATTACCGTTTTTCTCCGGCGAATACCCGAAACCGTCAAGAATTATGAGCGCTACGAACTTTTCCATTTTTCTCCCC
>CAZZKT010000063.1:0-6881 GCA_964654625.1 uncultured bacterium | reverse complement strand
GGAAGTCTCAGAAGGGAACTTGAAAAGATGATAAAAAACTATGGAATTGAAGAAAACTTCTTTCTGGAAGGCTTCAAGAAAGATATCCACAACTATGTGAAGTCTCTTGATGTGTTCGTTTTGTCTTCAGATTCCGAAGGATTTGGCAGTGCTTTGTTGTTCCCGATGATTTTAAAAGTTCCCGTTGTGGCAACGGATGTCGGCGGTATTCCGGAGGTCGTAATTCACAAGAAAACAGGTATTTTGGTAGAAAGGAGAAACCCTCAAGAACTTGCCGGTGCGATTGAAGAACTACTTGAAAATCAAGAACTCCGTAAGACTTTGACTGAAAACGCGTTCAAGCATGTAAAGGAAAACTTTGTTTGTTCAAAAACTACATCTTCGTATCTGAAACTTTACGAGGAAGTGCTTTCAAGATATCCTTAGCAACTTCCTCCGGTTTTTTGGTTCCGTCAACGGTAACTTTTGCCGTTTTGTAAAAAGGAAGCCTCTGCCTGTAAAGGTGTTCAAGAAATTCCTTTCCCTTTTGAACGAGAGGTCTTTCGGAACTGTTTTTGATTCTTTGCCACAAAGTTTCAAAAGGAACATTTATGAAAACAGTAATTGACAAAGAATTCATAATTTCCATCGTGTTTTTATAAGCAGGAGCTCCCCCTCCTACCGACAGAACCAGATTTTCCTCCCTTTCTAAAAGGTTCACGATTTCATTTCGTTCAACTTCTCTAAAGAATTCTTCTCCAAAAGTTTTAAAAATGTCAGTAATTTTCATCTTCAACTTTGCTTCTATGAGAGCGTCCACGTCAATGAACGTAAACTTTAATTCCCGTGCAACGATTTTACCTACCGTGCTTTTACCGCACCCCATAAAACCGAGCAATGTTATTTTCTTAAAGTTTTCTGACAAGTTCTTCTACCCTTTTCAAAAATCTTTCGGGACTTTCGTAGTTTTCCACGCCTTCTATCCGCCAGGTTTTGAAGCCCACAACTTTTTTGTAACCTTTTAGGGCATGACCTATTTCACTTAACGTTCCAAATCCACCGCCCACTGCTACTACAAATCTTCCGCTTTTTACTACAAGAGCGTTTCTTGCTTCACCGATGCCCGTCGGTATTTTAATGTCAAGATACTGGTTGCCGTCTTTTAAAGAATCGGTTGGGAGAATTCCTACGGTAGTTCCTCCTTTCCTTTTTGCTCCCTTGCAAACCGCTTCCATAACCCCCCACATTCCCCCGCAAATAACGATGCACCCGTGGCTTCCGAGAACTTCACCCAACTTTTCTGCTACAAGGTATATTTCTTCCTTTTCTTCTGCGGTTCCGCTTCCTATTACAGAAACCTGTTTCATGGTTTTGTTATGATATCAAAAAAGTTTTTCAAAAGGGTAGAGATGAAAGTCTTGGTCGTCCAGTTAAGACAAATGGGAGACGTTCTGTTAAGTTCTGTCATAGCGGAAGGTATCAAAAGGCAAGTTCCGAACTCAACGGTTCACTTTTTAACTCTGTCTCCAAATGCATGCATTCTTCGCGGAAACCCGTTCATAGATAAAATACTGACACTTGACAAAAGTTTACTCTCAGAACTTAAAACCACTTTAAAGGTTATCAGAGAAAACTACTATGCTATAATAGATGTTCAAAGAACCGGAAGGTCAAAGAGAATAACCTTCCTTTCCCGTGCAAAGTTGAAAATAGCGTTTAAAGGTAAGGATAACTTTTACTACAACGTGCTTGTAGAAAGGGAACCCTGTGAATACACCGCTTGGGATAGACTTGTTCTTTTAAAAGGGCTCGGTTTAAAACCTTTAAAGTTATTTCCGAAGTTTTACTTTGAGGAAGGTGAACTCGGAGAAGTTGAGAAGTTGGTAAAGGAAAAGATAAAAACAAAGTATTTTGTCGTGGTTCCAACTTCAAGAAGGAAAAAAAGAAGCTGGAATCCCGAATACTTTGGCAAACTTGCGAGGATGATTTTTGAAAAAACGGGCTACACTCCGGTTTTTACCGGAGCTAAGGGGGAAGAAGAACTCGTCAGAACTGCGTATAATTCTTCAGGAGTTGGGATTCTTTTGCCGGCGTTTCCGGTCAGGATATTTGCTGGAATTTTGAAATTTTCAGAATTTTGCGTTTGCAACGATTCTTTTGCAGGACACCTATCGGTTGCTCTCGGGAAAAGGGTTGTTGTGATAATCGGTCCTTACGAGGAATGGTTCGTTGAAAATGAAAGAACCGTTAAAGTCAAAAAAGGGCTTAACTGTCAGCCGTGTAGTGATTGGAAGAAGTGCCCTTACGAACTTGCTTGTTTTTCAACCTTGAGTCCCGAAGAAGTTTTTTCAAAAATTGAAAAGAAACTGGAGGCTTGGACGTGAGCAAAAATCACAACCATAAAACCCTTGAGGAAATTCAGTTTGAACTCGTGGAGTTTTTGGAGAAAGAGGGCGGGTTTGAAGGGAGCGTGGAAGAACTCGCAAGAGTCTTTGAAGTTTCTGAAGATAAGATAGTTCAGGTGTTAAAAGTTCTCTCCTCTTCGGGTGACATAGTGTATGAAGAAACCGGCGGGGAAGTTATCATTAAACCTTCTTTTGCTGTTGCCCCGGTTTCCCCGAGTCTTACCCCCGAACAGGAAAAGGAAGTAAACGAACTCGTTGAAAAAGGATACAAACTTGTTGCTTGTTCGTATCTTGGCGGACTTCAAAGTAGGGAATTGAGAAACATAATAGGAAAAAGGGTTATAATCTACTTTAGGAACGGTTCAAGGGTTGAAGGTAAACTGAAAGGATTTGACAGATTTACCTTAAAGGTGAGGAACTACATGGGCAACATGCTTATTTACAAGCATTCTATCTCAACGATAGTTTACAAGGGTTAGCAGATGTATAGGCTTACCGTTTTTAAGTTCCCGGTTAGTGGAGCAGTTGCAATTGTATTTTTTATTCTCTCCGTATTTTTGTTTCTTTCTTTCGTCGTTCTTGTAAGTATGTTAAGAACCTACTTGAGAGAAAAGAAGTTTCAGTTTTCTTTTGAAAAAGAAGCAAAGGACAGAGGTTTAACTGACGAGCAGATAAAAGTTCTGTGGGAATATTCAAGACAACTCGGAAGGGACCCGTTTCTTGCCCTGGAATTTAAAGCACCTTTTGAGCGCGTTGTTGACCTTTACCTTAAAACAGACCCCAACCCCGACGAAGAACTCGTTAGGGACATGAGGAGCAAACTCGGTTTTGATTACATCCCCTACTTCGTTCCCCTTACGTGCACCAAAGACATTGAACTTTTCCAGCCTGCCAAGTTAATACTTCCAGAAGGAGGAAGGGCGGACGTAGCCCTTTACGATAAGGACGAAAAGTATATGTATTGGGCTGTCATTGAGGGAGGGGGAGGGCTTCCGGAACTGGTCGGCAGGAATGTGAAAATACAGTTTGTCAGAAGGGGGGATGCCATATACACCGTAGAAGGACCGGTTGAAGACGCTTACTTTGATGCGGGCAAACTTGTCGTTAAAATCCCCCACACCTTTGAAATGTCAAGATATCAAAGAAGAGAGTATGCCCGGGTTGAAGTGGAACTTCCTGCTGCTCTCGGAGTTTACAACAAGAAAGAGCAAAAGCACGAGTGGGTTAAAGCGGAAATAGTGGACATCAGCGCCGGAGGAGTAAAGATTTGTGTTCCCCTTTCCATCGTTCAAAAAGAACTTCCCATAGGTATGGAGGTTCTCGTTGCTTTTGAAATAGGAGGATACAGGTTCAGGCTTAAAAGCACGATAGTTAACTTTTATCCGAGAAGGAATGCAAACTGCTACGGTTTGAAGTTTGAAAACATCAAGAACGAAGAACAAAAAATTATCCACGACTTCGTTAAGAAGGAACAACACAGATTGGCTCAACTTATGTTGAGAAGAGGATGAGGTTTCTTTTTCTTGCGTTGAAAGTTAAAAAGAGGTTTCTTGAAGAAAAGCAGGTTCAATTAAAAGGTTTAAACAGAACTCTTTCTCTTCTTCTTGACAAAAAGAAGAGCATTGAACAAAAACTCGCATCGTTAGCCAATCTAAAGCTCTCCAATCCCTTTTTCGGCGTTGTTGCTTCGGAGTTCAGGCTTTACCTGATTAAAGAACTTCAAAAGACCGTTTCGGAAATTGAAGAAGTTGAAAAGAAAATAGAAAATCTAAAGAGAAGCATTCAAGTTTTGAATGCAGAAGTTAAACTTCTTGAAAAGAAAATATCGGAAAAGGAAAGAGAAAGGTTGAAAAGGGAGGAAGTAGCCCTTGAGAGGCTTGTTAATATTGTTAGTTCTGGCAGAAGCGTTGGCAGGTAGCCCCGGTTTTTCACAAAAAGCGGAGTTGTCCGAGATTAAAAGGGAAATTCGCAAACTTGAAAAGTTGAAAGAAGAGGTTGAAAAACTCATAGAGGAAAAAAGGAAACTTCTTGCCGAAATAGAAAGGCAAAAAAAAGAACTTGAAAAAGAAAAGCAAGAAATCAGAAAAATAATAGAATCAGCCAAAGCGGAAAGATACAAAAAACTTGCAAGGATTTTTGAAAAAATGGACCCGGAACTTGCCGGACAAAAAATTTCGTCCATCACGAATCCCAGAGATTCTGCATTTATCATTTACAACATGAAAGAGCGAAAAGCGGGAGAAGTATTAAATTACGTTGACCCTCAAGTCGTTAACCTTATCGTTAAAGAATTAACCGCAATAAGACTTAAAGCACTGAACAACGCTACCGACAATCAAACCAACTTCTGAATCAAAGACCGTTCTCATATCAAGAAGTAGAGTTCCTTCTTTAATTCTTCCGACCACCGGAGGGTTTGCCTTTCTCAAACACTTGTCAAGGAATTTCGGGTCTATGTTTTTAAAGGCCACGCAGTAAGTCGGCAGGGTTTCAAGGGGGAGTGCTCCTCCTCCGACTTCCGAAACGTCCCTGACAATCTCCGTTTCAATGGAGCGTTTCTTCAAAAGTCTTTGAAGTTTTTTTGCCCTTTTTCTTATTTCGTTCTCACTTTGAGAAAGCATTCTCCAAACGGGTATTTTTTCCAGAGCAACGGTTGGTTCAAGGTAATAAATTAAGGTTGCTTCAAGAACCGCAAGGGTCATCTTGTCAATTCTCAAAGCCCTGTTTAAAGGATGCTTTTTGATTTTTTCAACGAGTTCTTTTTTCCCGACAATTATGCCCGCTTGGGCAGAGCCGAGGAGTTTGTCTCCGCTGAAGGATACGATATCCGCACCGTCTTCAAGAACTTCTCTGACGGTCGGTTCGTGAGATATTCCAAACCGTGATGTGTCAATGAAACAACCGCTTCCGAGGTCTTCGTAAAGGGGAATTCCGTGTCTTTTTGCAAGTTGGGAGAGTTCTTTTGTTGAAACGGAAGCGGTAAATCCGAGCACTCTGTAGTTGCTTGTGTGAACCTTCATAAGAAGAGCGGTGTTTGAAGATATTGCGTTTTCGTAGTCCGACAGGTGCGTCTTGTTGGTAGTGCCGACTTCCTTTAAAATGGCCCCGCTTTGAGCCATTACGTCCGGTATCCTGAAAGACCCCCCGATTTCTATGAGTTCTCCCCTTGAAACGATAACTTCCTTTCCCTTTGCAAGTGCGGAAAGGACAAGAAGAACCGCTCCGGCATTGTTGTTTACAACGCAAACGTCTTCTCCCCCGGTCAGTTCTTTGAGAATCCACTCAACGTTTCGGTATCTTAACCCCCTCTTGCCCTCTTCAAGGTCATACTCAAGGTTGGAATAGCCTGTTATGATTTCTTTAAGATGTTGAGCAACTTCCTCTCCTATCGGCGCTCTTCCGAGATTCGTATGAATTATTACCCCGGTAGCGTTGATGACCTTTTTGAGTTTGGGCTGAAGTAAGACTTGGAGTCTTTCTTTTACTTTTTCTTTCAGTTCTTTTTCATCCACGCTTTTTAGTTTACCGCTTTTTATTTCGTTTCTTGTCTCTTCAAGAACTTCCCTTGTGGCTTTTAGTAGAAAGAACCTCGGTTTGTCGTTCAGGATTTTCTTTAGTTCTTCGTCTTCAAGGAATTTGTCAACTTTTGGAATCTTCCTCAAGAGGTTTTTTTCCATTTCTCTCTACCCATTTGGTAAAGGTCGTTCCCGTAAATGTCGTTAATAACGAAAACGGGCAGGTCTTCAACGATTAGTTCTCTGATTGCTTCCGGTCCGAGGTCTTCGTAAGCAACAACTTTTGCGGACTTAACGCACTTTGAAAGAAGCGCTGCAGCACCTCCAACCGCTCCGAAGTAAATCGCTTTAAACTTTTTTATGGCGTCAACAACCTCTTTGCTTCTTCCTCCCTTTCCAATCATCCCTTTTAGTCCGAGTTCCAAAAGTTTCGGAGTGTATGGGTCCATCCTGTAACTCGTGGTCGGTCCGATAGACCCTATCGGTCTTCCGGGCTTTGCGGGGGAGGGTCCTGCATAGTAAATCACTTGACCTTCAACAGGAATGGGTAGTTCTTCCCCTCTTTCAATCGTTTCAACGAGCCTTTTGTGAGCCATGTCCCTTGCGGTGTAGATGACTCCCGAAAGAAGAACAACTTGTCCTGCTCTAAGGTTTTCTATGACCTCTTCGGTTAACGGCGTTTTGAGTTTAACGGTTTCCATCGTAATCCTCCCGTTTGATAAGATTTTTCTTCACTTAAATTTTATCATCCTTGCCAACCGGAACATACAAAGTGAACTCCTCATTTGTAATCACAAGGTTCTTCCCCTAACTGGAAACATTCCCAAAGAAGCCGTCTACCAAATTTGTGCAGGATGTTTGCTGTAATCTCTTTAGGCACTTTTACTTTGTTCTTGCGGTTAAGGTAGCGTAATTTTATATGAGTTATGCAATTCCGTTGGAAATTTACGAAGCCGTGCAAAGGGTGGTTAAAGTAAAATGA
>CAZZKT010000062.1:0-6907 GCA_964654625.1 uncultured bacterium | reverse complement strand
GACCCCCTAAATCATTGGACAACCGGACGAACAGATTGGACAATCACACCAGAGGAAGTCAGAATGATGAAGAGAAGAAAACTACGTAGATGCCTCAACCTCCGTAACCCAAGTCTGCAGAGAACTGGGCATAAACCCACTAATTTTGGCTAATGTTTCGGGTTAGGTGCGCAGGACTGGTGCCTTAGTAAATTGACGAGTCTTTTAACTTCTTCAAGTGTTTTTTTTGCTTCTTCTCTTGCTTTTTGGGTTCCTTCCAGGAAAATTTCTACCAAGTCTTTTTTCTTTTCAAGGAGTTTAATTCTCTTTTCCCTTATAGGTTCAAGAAACTCGTTAAGACTTTGAGCAAGGCGCCTTTTACACTCTACACAACCTATGTTTCCTTTCCTGCAAGAACTTTCTATTTCTTCAACCTCTTTGGTAAATATCCGGTGATACGGATAAACCGTGCAAACTTCAGGATTTCCCGGGTCAGTTTTCCTAACTCGTGAGGGGTCTGTTATCATTGACATAACCTTCTTTTCAACGGTATCCCTTTCGTCAGAAAGATAAATGCAGTTGTTGTAAGACTTACTCATTTTCCTTCCGTCAGTTCCTGGAAGTTTAGGAGCTACAGAAAGGTAGGGTTGAGGTTCTGGGAAAATTTCTCCAAAGGTTTTGTTGAACCTTCTCGTTATTTCCCTTGAAAGTTCAAGGTGAGGGAGTTGGTCTATTCCGACGGGAACGGTATCTGCTTTGTAAATCAAAATGTCTGCAGTCTGAAGAACTGGATAGCCTAAGAAGCCAAAGGTGGCAACTTCTTTTCCTTTTAGGTTTTCAAGCATTTCTTTGTAAGTAGGATTCCTCTCAAGCCACCTTACTGGCGTTAACATAGCCAATATGACAAAAAGTTCCGCGTGTTCTGGAACCCAAGATTGAATAAACAAAGTTGCTTTTTCCGGATTAAGTCCACAAGCAAGCCAGTCAGCCATCATTTCCAAAGTGTTTTGGGATAGTTTCGTGGTATCTTGATAAGTCGTGGTTAATGCATGCCAATCCGCTATAAAGAAGAAACTTTCCGCTCGTTCTTGAAGTTCAATCCAAGTTTTCAAAGCACCAAAATAATTTCCGAGATGTATTCTTCCCGTAGGTCTCATACCCGAGAGGACTCTGTTTATTTTTTGAGGGGGTTTGTAATTCTCAAGTGCTATTTTCATTTCCTTATCAACGTCACTAACGAGAAATTCCACTCTAACCTCCCGTGTTTTCCATGTTTGGACTTGAAGTTTCTTGTTCGTAAACTATCTCAACGCACTTGGAGAATACTTGCTTTTCAAATTCATCAACGGTTAAAAATTTATTATCCGTGCAAATTCCCGCAAGTTTTCCTACGGCATTGAACACAAAGCCTTCAACCGTGCAGTTGTCAAAAGGAATGACCGTTATCTTTTCCTCTTCGGGCAGGGCAATGAACATTTCTGAGCCGTTGGATTCCGCTCTTTCCGCTTGTGGAGGTAAGAAGCCTCTGGCTGTTAAAACTATATCGTAAACACCGAGGGGACACTTATAGACCGTTTCTGGAGTTCCCACAAAAACTCCTTCAAAGAACACCTTGACAAAGTCCCATTCGGACGGCGTTAGCGTTAAGAGGTGAAGTTCTGTTCCGGATTCAAGGGTGTTGGCCTTAAAAACGAGAGCCTGTTTTTCCGTAATGCCTTCTCTCAACGATACGAAGTATCTTTCAATGATTGGCTTAATGCTTTCCAAGTCAAGTTGCGTTTCTTCTGTTTGATTTTGTTCTGTTTCGGGAATTTGGGGAAAGAGGTTTTTTGTCTTAACGAGTTTACCTCCAACCGAAGGGTTATAAAAGGAAACGATAATTCCGGTGACGAAGCCGGCGGAAAAGAACAAAGCCCCGACAAACAGCAAGACCAAAAATCTTTTCACTCCATTTCCTCCAAAGTTATTTTTGCCTTAACTCCCAACTTGGAAGCAGGATTTATGTCCACACACAGTTTTAAATACTTTCTGGCGAGTTTTTTTCTGCCCTCTTGCAGGTAGAGGTTTCCGAGAAGACAGTATGGAGTTTGTAAATTTCTGTGCCTTTCTATCAGCATGTAGTAGATTTCCTTTGCCTGTTGGAGTTTACCTTCTTCTGTAAAGATTTCCGCAAGTTTTAACTGGGCCGGAACGTAGTCCGGATTTGAGTTTATGCTCTTTTCAAGATATTCAACCGCAGAATCTTTCTTGCCTTCTTTGAGTTCAAGGAGAGCGAGCCTGTAATAAGCAACTTCCGGAGTCATGTAAAGGGGATTGGAGAGCGCTTTTAAATACATTTTCCTTGCGAGTTCAAGGTTGTTTTTCTTTTCGTAAAGGATTCCGAGGTTTAAATACCCTTCTGAGAAGTCCTTTTTCAAAGACACGGCCTTCTTTAAGTTTTCTTCCGCAAGTTTTAAGTCTCCCTTCTTTAAAAAGGCAACTCCGATTGCGTTGTAAACCCTTGCAGACTTCGGGTTTAGGTCCCTTGCCTTGAACAGATACTTCAGGGCAAGGGGTATTTCACCGACCTGAAGGTAGGAAATCCCTATTTCGTAATAACCTTCCGCTCTGACGCTTGGAGGTTTAACTTCCACTTCTTGCGCGGTGCAAGAAAAAAGCAAAAATGGGAAAAGTATTGCCATCAGTTTTTTCATTTTGCCCCCTTTATGAGAAAGAGGGCTTCCATCCTCGTCGGTTCGTTTCTCATAACGCCTTTAACCGCACTTGTTACTACGTAAGAACCCGGCTTTTTCACTCCCCTCATTACCATGCACATGTGCTGACCTTCAACCACAACCATGACACCTTTTGCTTCAAGAATGTTCATAACAGCGTTTGCTATTTGCTCCGTTAACCTTTCCTGTAATTGCAACCTTCTTGCGTAAACGTCAACGATTCTTGCGAGTTTTGAAATCCCGGTAACCTTGCTGTTTGAAGGAATGTAAGCAACGTGGGCTTTTCCGAAGAAGGGTAAGAGGTGATGCTCGCAGATTGAAAAGAACGGAATGTCTCTTACTATAATCATTTCGTCATACCTTTCCGAGAACAGAACGAGATGATTCTCGGGAGCATCGTCGTATCCGGCGAGTATTTCCTTAAACATCTTCGCAACTCTTTCCGGGGTTTCTCTTAACCCTTCCCTGTCCGGGTCTTCACCTATTGCAACCAACAGTTCCCTTACCGCTCTTTTTACCCTTTCCTCGTCAATGGGCATTTTCAACTCCTGCCAGCGCTAATTTTCCTTCCATGGCAAGGTCTATTTCCTCTCCGACGAGAGTTTCTTTTTCAAGCAAAGCCTTTGCAAGGTTATGGAGTTTTTCCATGTTTTCGGAAATGAGTTTTTTGGCCTTCTCGTAAGAATCCCTGAGGATTCTTTTTACTTCTTTATCAACGAGCCTTTTCATTTCCTCGCTTATCAGTTCTCTGTGTTCGGAGAAAACATCACCGACCTTTACGGAAACGGGACCTATCTTCTCGCTCATTCCCCATTCCGTTACCATTTTCCTTGCCAGTTCCGTGGCAGACTCTATGTCGTTTCCTGCTCCCGTTGACACCGTGCCGAGGGCGAGTTCTTCTGCCACTCTGCCTCCGAAGAGAACGCACAGTTTGTCAAGGAGGTATTCCTTCGTGTAGGTGTATCTGTCTTCCTCGGGCAGTTGTTGGGTAACTCCGAGGGCTTTTCCTCTCGGAATGATGGTAATCTTGTGAACCTTATCCGCGTTGGGCAGGAGTTTGGCAACGAGGGCGTGTCCCGCTTCGTGGTAAGCGGTCGTTTTCTTTTCTTCTTCTGACAGAACCATACTCTTTCGCTCAATTCCCATTGTAACTTTGTCTTTTGCTTCTTCAAAGTCTTCCATCGTTATTTTCCCGTGTCCTTTTCTTGCTGCTATCAAAGCAGCCTCGTTAACGATGTTTGCAAGGTCTGCTCCCGAAAAGCCGGGAGTTGCTTTTGCTATTACTTCTAAGTTAACGTCTTCCGCAAGGGGTTTTCCCCTCGTGTGGATTTTCAGTATTTCAAGTCTTCCTTTAACGTCGGGAAGCGGAACGTAAATTTGCCTGTCAAACCTTCCGGGCCTTAAAAGGGCCGGGTCAAGGATGTCCGGTCTGTTCGTTGCCCCGATGACTATTATCCCTTCGGAACTTTCAAAACCGTCCAGTTCAACGAGGAGTTGATTAAGCGTTTGTTCCCTTTCGTCGTGTCCGCCCGCAAATCCCCCTCCCCTTCTTCTCCCGACCGCATCAATTTCGTCTATGAAAACGATGCACGGAGCGTGCCTTTTAGCCTGGTCAAACAGGTCTCTGACCCTTGAAGCTCCTACTCCGACAAACATTTCAACGAATTCGGACCCGCTTACGGACAGGAACGGAACGTTGGCTTCTCCGGCAATTGCTTTTGCGAGTAGGGTTTTTCCAGTTCCGGGAGCACCCGCAAGGAGAATTCCTTTCGGTATCTTTCCTCCGAGTTGTTGATATTTTTTGGGATTCTTCAAGAAGTCAACAATTTCGGAAACTTCTTCCTTTACTTCGTCAATTCCCGCAACATCTTTAAAGGTCACGTTCGGCTTGTTGTCTATGAAGACTTTTGCTTTGCTTCTTGCAAAGGACAGTGCCTTGGTGTTTCCCATAGCCATTTGTCTCATCATTCCGAGCCACAGCAGGAAGAAGAAAATCATCGGAAGCCAGGAAACGAGAACCGTAAGATACCAAGAATCTTCTCCGTGAGGTTTGACTATGACTTCCGTTCCTTTGTCCACCAGTTTTTGATAGATTTCGGAATATCCGGGAGGGATGTAAGTTTCAAACATCTTGTTGTCGTAGGTTATGCCTATGACCCTTTGTCCCTGAATGATTACCTTTTTGAT
Organism: uncultured bacterium; assembly: GCA_964654625.1. Lineage (GTDB taxonomy): Bacteria > Aquificota > Aquificia > Desulfurobacteriales > Desulfurobacteriaceae > CAZZKT01. The sequence goes on along the minus strand of CAZZKT010000062.1, from coordinate 2,027 downwards.
GTTCCCTTCTTCCACTTCTTTAACAAAGGTTGAAAAAGCGGTTATTTGGTTGTTTCCTTTGCCTTTTGGTTCAAGAGCGTTAAAAGCCATTATTATGGACAGTGCTATGAAGAACCAAAGTAAAATGCCCTTAAATATTTCCTTCATCTCCTCTTTCATTTCTCACCTATGTAGCCCACGTATTTTAAACCCCTAAAGTTTTCCATGTAGTCAAGTCCGTATCCGACCACGAACACATCGGGTATGGAAAACCCGACGAAATCCGGTTCAAAGTCCACCTTTCTGCTCTTTTCCTTTTTGAGAAGAACGCACGTTTTCAAAGTTTTCGGAGAAGACTTTTTCAGTTCAGATAATATTATGGCTAAACTTTCACCCGTGTCAAAGATGTCGTCAACAACGAGAACATCTTTACCCTCTATTGAAACGGAAGGAAAGTAGGTAAAGGTGTGTTCAACCTTTTGCATTCCTTCATAACTTTTGAGACCCACAAAGTCCAGAAAAACCCTTCTTTCAATGTGTCTTAAAAGGTCTGCAGTAAAAACCATTGCTCCTTTAAGAACGGAAATTAAAACAAAGTCTTCCGGAAAACTGTTTGTTATTTCCCTTCCGAGTTCTTTTACCCTTTTTTGCAGGGCGTTTTCGTCAATCAGAACTTTCGGGTTCAAAACTAACTCCTACAAAGTCTTTGTCTTTTACCTCTTTTTCGTAAACTCCCGGAATCCATAAAATTCTACCATTCCACTCCACTACGGGTAAAACGTCCCTTTCAAAAGCGGGAATCCTTTTTTCAACGAGCAACTTTTTTAGTTTTTTCTTGCCGTAGGGAAATTCCACAACGTCTCCTTCTCTTCTTTTCCTCACGATAATCGGAGATTTCTGGAAATCTTCGTAGGAAAGAACGGGCTTTCCTGCGTTTTTCAAAAACCTGACCGTGCCGAAAGGGGTTTTAACTTCAGAGGGAAGTTTGTCAACAACGAAAAAGAAATGTTTTTCGTTTTGTCCTTTCCTTAAACACACCTTGTTCATGCTTTTCAGGAACTTTACACCGTTTCCGAGGTCAATTTCTTTATACTCGGAACTTTTTAAAGTGCTTTCTATTTGAACCAGATTTTTAAACGACAAAGTTTCTCCGGTTAAAGTTTTGTAAGCGGTTATGAAAAGTTCGCTTCTTAATATTTCCGGCAACTTTAAGATTTCCGTTCTGTTAAAGCAGACAGAATTTTGTGTAATGGACTTGTTCAGCAATTTCTTAACCTCTTCATCAATCCACGACTCAAGGTTTCTCAAAATTGAAGAGAGTCTTAAAAAAGATGCTTCAAGGTTTTCGTTTATCTTTCGCAAAAGGGGAACAACTTTCAATCTTATCAAGTTTCTGTGGAAGTTTTCGTCAAGGTTTGAAGAATCAACCACGAAAGGAATGTTTCTTTCCTTGAGATAACTTTCAACCTCGCTTCTTGTAACTTCGTAAAGAGGTCTAACAATTTTGTCCCTCTTCGGTAGAAAGCCCCTCAGTCCCTTGATTCCGGTTCCTTTCACGAGGTTCAGAATGATTGTTTCCACAAGGTCAGAAGCGGTGTGTCCAACCGCAATGGCGTTTGCACCGTATTTTTCCGCAACCTTGTTCAAAAACTTATACCTTTCTTCTCTTGCAACCGCTTCAACGTTTCCGGGAATTTCCTTTACGTTCACCCTTTCAACTTCAAGTTTCAATCCCCATTCCTCACAAAGTTCTTTAACGAAAGCCTCGTCCCTTTCGGATTCTTCTCCTCTTAACATGTGGTTCAAGTGAGCAGGAACAATCTCTTTTATCTTCAGGGTTTCTTTTAGGGACACAAGAACGTGCAAAAGACAGACAGAATCGGGACCTCCGGAAACTCCGACTATTACTGTATCGTTAGGGGAAATCAGGGAGAACTTTCGGATGGTTTTCAGGACTTTTTCTTCCATCAAAAAGACGGGCAAAAAATTTTTGGTGGCGACGGGTGGAGTCGAACCACCGACCTGGCGGGTATGAGCCGCCCGCTCTG
>CAZZKT010000061.1:0-6933 GCA_964654625.1 uncultured bacterium | reverse complement strand
TTGTCTTCTTCCATCTCACTTCTCCTCAATGGTTTCTTTGACCTTCATTCCGAAGTGTCTTCCGAGTTCTTCGGTGTATGCAACGACTTCCGTTCCCTCTGTTAGTTCAACGACGGAAATCGGGCTTCCGTCCGGCTTTGTCAATCTAATCGTTTCTGCGTTTTGCAAAATTGCGGAAATCTTTTTCCCGTCTTCCGTTTGAGCAGTGATAAGAAGCATCGGTCTTCTTTCCACTTTTGCCCTTCCGACATAAACAACCCTTCCCTCACCTTTGTAGTTGTAAATGACAACCTCGTCTCCGCTTTTTATTTCCGAGAGATACTTCGTCTTTCCGCCGGGGACCCTTACATACATATGAACCGCTCCCGCATTAACTCTGAAAGGTCTTGACGCTACGTAAGGGTTTTCTTCCGTTTCCGCATGAACCAAGAACATTCCGCCGGAAGAGTTTCCGACAAGTGCTCCTTCTCCCCTTTTCAGGTTTGAACAGGTGTCTATGCATACCCTATCGCACATGCCGAGAGGTTTAACGGAAACTATTTTCGCCGGCACGAGGTTGAGTTTTTCCGTTTGCTCAACGATTACCCTTCCCACTTCCTTGACTTGAGAAGGGCTTTGCCCTTCAAGGACTATTCCTTTCACTCCCCTTTCAAGGATGCGGATTGCGGTTTCTGCTTCTTCTTTGGATTTAACCCAAGCGTAAACGTTTTCTCCCTGTGCTATCAGGTTCTCAAGGGGAATAATCGTCCAGTCGGTTGTTTTAACAATAACTTTCTTCCCTTGTCTTAACAAACTGCCGGCCCTTTCCTCATCCGCCTTTCCTTTAATTTCAACGATTACAAAGTCTTCCCCCAGTTTGTAGTCTCCGTCCGGACTGATGGTCTTAATTCTTGCAAGTTTTTTGATATCTTCTGCTCCTTCTCCTTCAAGCAAAATTGCGTTCGCTCCTGCTTCCACCGCGGAAGTTATGATTTTGGTGTCCTTCGGGCTTTTAACGTAAACTATGAATTCCCTCTTCATTTTTGCTCCTCCTTCTACAACTTCTTGCCAGCATTATATCACAAGCAAGAGGCACTACGACCTGACTTTAAAGACAAACCGCACTTTCTTTTCGTTTTCAAAAGTTATCCTTATCTTCACCAGTCCGCTTGCCCTGTCGTAGTCAGCCTTGAAGTTTTTAACCTTGCACAAAGGAACGTCCGCTCCGTTTATTTCCGTCCTCACGAGAAACCCTTTAAACGTCCAGTATTTTATTCTGCAAAGTCCTTTCGTAAAGTAGCAGTTGAAAGAAGTAAATTCCAACGTGCTGTTTCCTTCGGTCTTTAGAACCACGTCTCCGAGGCGGGTGCTTGCGGATTCAACGTCTTTTAGCATCAACTTGAAAATCGGCACAACGAGTTTTTGGGTTTCAACGGTCTGGGAAGACAACGCATTTATCTTTTCCATCCCCGAAAAAAGGCTGTAAAAACCGAGAATAATGAGAACGGAAATCGTAAGGGCTATTAAGAGTTCAACAAGCGTAAATCCTTTTTTACTACCTGACCTCGTAGATTTCAACATTTCCTTGAGTGCAGATTACCTTTAAAACCCTCAAATTTGCAACGCTTTCAAAGTCCTGTTTTATCGTGAAAGTTTGACCCGCACATTCAAGTTCTTTATCGTTAAAGGTTTTTCCTTCAAAAACGATTTCGTTAATGGAGTTGTGAACCAAAACCGAACAAAGTGTGGTTTTTAACCCGGAAATTGAAAGTTCATAAAACTTTCCGATAAACTCAAGAACGAGCGAACCCGCAAGACCCAAGATTGCAAGTGCCAACAAAACTTCAATAAGGGAATAACCTTTTTTCATTTAATACCTTTCTGGGCGAGAATTTTTGCCAATTCGGGAGACTTTTGAGAAAACTCTTTGAGGAGATTAATGAATTCCTCTTCGTTAATCGTTTTAACGTTAAGTTGTTTTGCTTTTTGGAATTTAGAACCGGGATTTTTACCGACAACTACAAAGTAAGTTCTTTTAGAAACGGAATTGGTCGGATTTCCTCCGAGGAGTTTAACGATGTTTTGGGCTTCTTTCCTCGTAAAGTGGTCAAGTTCTCCGGTGAACACGATACTCTTGCCGACGAGCGGTCTTTCTCCGACTTGAACTTCTTTTTCTTTTTCAAACTTAAAACCTGCCTTTTCAAGGGATTCAATCATTTTGAGGTTCTGTTCCGCTTTAAAGAAGTTCTTTATGCTCGTTGCGGTTATTGGGCCTATCCCCGGGATTGCGGAAATGTAGGCAAAGGGGGCTTTCATAAGTTCTTGTATGTTTGAAAACTTTTCCGCAAGAAGTTGGGCGGTTTTTTCTCCTACGTGTCTTATTCCGAGTGCGGTAAGTTTTTTCCAAAACGGTGCTTTCTTTGAGTTTTCTATTTGCGTAAGCAGGTTTTCCGCTTTTTTTCTCTGCCAACCCGGAAGCAAAATTAACTGTTCTTTTCGCAGGTAGTAAATGTCGCTTATCGTTTTAACGAGTCCCCTGCTCAAAAGTTGATTTGCGGTGGATTCTCCGAGTCCTTTTATGTCAAGAACTTTACCCCAATAAATCAAGTGTTCTTTTAACTGGGCCGGACAGTTTATGTTGGGACACCTCGGAACCGCTTCGTCAAGTTCTCTGACTATCGGAGCGGAACAAACGGGACATTTTTCCGGAACTTCTATTTCCTTTTCCTCTCCCGTTCTCCTGTCTTTGACGGGAGCAACGATGTAAGGAATCGTTTCTCCTGCCCGTTCTACGATTACGTAGTCTCCGATTCTTATGTCCTTTTGCTTTATGAGGTCCGGGTTGAAGAGGGAAGCCCTTGAAACGATTACTCCTCCAACCTCAACCGGTTCAAGGATTGCAACGGGAGTCAAAGCCCCCGTTCTTCCAACTTGCCAGACCACATCCAGCAGTTTGGTCACGCTTTGCTTTGCAGGAAACTTGTAAGCAACTGCCCATCTCGGATGGTGATGGGTTTTACCGACAACGTCCCAGTCGCAAATGTCGTTTATTTTTACGACCATTCCGTCTGCTTCAAAACTCCAAGTGTCTTTTACTTTTTGAGCCTTTTCAATTTCGGATATTACCTCTTCAATGCTTTCGCAAACGGAATACTCCGGCACCAAAAATCCGCACTCTTTCAAGACATCCATAACCCTTGAGTGGGTTTTAAAAGATTCGCAAGGGTTTTTGGGTTCGGAATAAATGATTTCGTAAACGTAGCATACGAGTCCCCTCTTTGCCACTTCGGAAGGATTTTTAAGTCTTAACGTTCCCGCGGTGGCATTTCTCGGATTTGCAAAAAGCGGAAGTCCTTGCCTCTGGCGTTCTTCGTTTAGTCTTTCAAAAACGTCTTTCGGCATTATTATTTCTCCCCTGACGGAAACAACACTCAAGCCGTATCTTGAAAAGTCAGCCCTTAAAGGAACTGTTTTGATTGTCTTTACGTTTATCGTAATGTCTTCTCCCTCTATGCCGTCTCCCCTCGTAACTGCCCTTTTTAGAACGTCGTTTTCGTAAACCAGTTCTATACTTGCACCGTCAAGTTTCGGCTCAACCGCGTATGAAGTTTTCTTTCCTCCGAGGAGTTGCTTGACTCTTCTGTCCCAATCTTTAAGGTCTTGAGCGGAATACGTGTTTTCAAGAGAAGTCATTTCAGCAAGGTGCTTAACTTTTTCAAACTCTCCCGTGAAGGCGGGAGAAATCCTTTGGGTCGGAGAGTCCGGGGTTATTAGTTCCGGAAACTTTTCTTCAATCTTTTTCAAGAAAGCAAAAAGTTTGTCATACTGGTAGTCGGAAATTACCGGAGATGCTTCAACGTAATACTTGTAGTCGTGGTATCTTATAACCTCTCTGAGTCTTTCTGCCATTTTCTTTGCGGAATCTTTGTCAAGCGAAGCAACGTCCGTTGAATCTATTTCTTTCAAAAGAGCATCGGTTTCTTTTTGGAGTTCAATTTCTTTTTCTTTGGTCGGAATCATCTTTTTCCTCCGCTTCAAGTTTGACGAGCCTTTTGAGTTCTGCCACTTCTTCTTCAGTGAGGTTTCTGTATTCTCCGACGGGAAGTTCTCCGAGTTCCACTGGACCATACTTAATTCTCTTTAGTTCCAAGACTTTAAATCCAATCTTTTCAAACATTCTTTTCACTTGCCTGTATTTACCCTCGCAAACTTCAACCTCTACCTCGGACTCGTCCCCGGAGGAAATTATCCTTACTTTTGCCGGAAGTGCCTTAAAGTCTCCGAGGTCTATTCCCTTCCTCAACGGTTCAACGTCTTCTTCCGTTATCTTTCCTTTAAGTTTAACCCTGTAAACCCTCGGAACTTTCCACTTCGGGTGGGTAAGTCTGTGGGCAAGTTTGCCGTCTGTCGTCATTATTAAAAGTCCTTCCGCATCCTTGTCTAACCTTCCAACTGGGAAAAGGTTTTCAAACCTCGGAACGTCCGAAACGAGTTCCATCACCGTCAGTTCCCTGTCTTTTGTGGAGGTTATGTATCCTTTTGGCTTGTTCAAAACCAAGTAATAATCTCGCTCGTAGAAAACCAGTTCTCCGTCAACGGTAACGTCGTCATTTTCGGGGTCAACGTGAAAAGAAGGGTCTCTCACAAGTTTTCCGTTTACTCTTACTCTGCCTTCTCTTATCGTTTTTTTTACCTCGCTTCTTGTTCCGTATCCGGCGGAAGACAAAAACCTGTCAAGCCGTATTTTCTTCATGGCGAACCGCAAAATTTGCAAAAACTATGTAGGTAATACCGAAAATGAGCGCATCTCCTAAAACTACAATGATTTTTGCCAACTTTTCTGCAGTTATGAGGTTAACGACAATCTGCTGGAATGTGAACGAAAATATTGAAAAAACCAGCATTTGGAGAACGCAAGCAAGAAGAACCTTGTTTCTTTTCAAATTTTTATCCGCAAAGAGGGTCAGCGAAAAGTAAAAAGCGTAGTAAAGTAGGAAAACGGTCGGAAAAACGAGGACAAGCATTAAAATCAATGCAAACTTTGAACCAAAAAACTTGGAAGACAAAAACAAAATGCCTCTGTTTACAAGACCGATAAAAATGTAAAAAATCATGTAGATTGCATATCCTCTGAGCACATCGTAGTTCATGGAAACTCCGGTAACGTGGATAGCATGGTCGGGGCGGGGGGATTTGAACCCCCGACCTCTTGGTCCCGAACCAAGCGCGCTAACCAGGCTGCGCTACGCCCCGCTCTTTAATCATATTTATTCTTTCTACCAAATTGTCAACCCTGACTTCTATCCTTTCTCCCGTTTTTCTCACCTTAACTTCAACCGTTCCTTCCGATGCCTTTTTGCCAACGATTATCTGAATGGGTATGCCGATAAGGTCAGCGTCTTTAAATTTTACCCCAGGTCTTACGTTCCTGTCATCAATCAGAACATCGCTTCCGCTCTGCATCAGGTCTTTATACACCCTTTCGGAAAGTTCTCTGATTGTGTCGTTCTTCACGTTAACGGGAATGACCTCAACCTCAAAGGGAGATATTTCAATGGGCCATATAATTCCGTCTTCGTCGTGATTCTGCTCCACCGCAGCAGACATCGTCCTCGTTATTCCTATTCCGTAGCATCCCATAACCATCGGTCTTTCTTTTCCGTCCTCGTCAACAAAATAAGCCTTCATGGATTCGCTGTATTTTGTGCCGAGCATAAAGATGTGTCCCACTTCTATTCCCCGCTTTCCCTCAAGTTCTGCACCGCACTTGGGACACGGGTCTTTGTCCTTCACTTCCGCAATGTCTTCAAAGGAAGAAACCTTGAAATCCCTGTCAAGGTTCACATTTAAAAGATGATAGTCTTCTTCCCCCGCGCCGGTTACGAAGTTTTCCATGTTGATTACGGAAAAGTCAGCAATCACGGGTATCTTCAAGTTAATCGGAGAAATAAATCCCTTCGGTTGACCCGTAAACTTTTCTATCTCCTCGTCCGTTGCAAGTCTTAAACTCTTACACTTTAACGCTTTTTTCAGTTTGGTTTCCTCAACTTCCCTGTCTCCCCTGATTGCAATTGCTACCGGTTTTTCGTCCGCAATGTAAACGAGCAGTTTCAAGATTTTTTCTTTCGGAACTTCAAGAAAACTTGAAACGTCTTCTATTCTTTTCACGTTCGGAGTATAAACCTTTTGAACTTCCAGCCAATTTTTTGTTATTTTTCTTTCCGGTTTTCTTTGAACTGCCCTTTCCGTGTTTGCGGAGTATCCGCACTTTGGACAAATAACAACCTTACTCTCTCCGGTATCCGCAAGAACTACGAATTCGTGAGAAAAACTCCCGCCGATTTCTCCGGTGTCAGCCTCAACCGCAACGAACTTCAATCCCATCCTGCTAAAAATCCTGCAATAAGTTTCATACATGTTCCAGTATTCTCTCTCCGCACACTTTTCGTCAGCATGAAACGAATAAGCGTCTTTCATTATGAATTCCCTTGCCCTCATCAAACCGAATCTCGGTCTTATTTCATCCCGAAACTTTCTGCCGATTTGGTAGAGGTTAATGGGCAACTCTTTGTAAGACTTAACCTCTTTCCTGACGAGGTCAGTAATCATTTCTTCAGCGGTTGGACCGAGTGCATAATCCCTTCCGTGCCTGTCCTTAAACTTTATCATTTCCTTGCCGTAAACGTCCCACCTTCCGCTCTCAATCCAGAGTTCTGCGGGATGCATTATCGGAAGCATTACTTCCTGAGCACCGGCCTTGTTCATTTCTTCCCTTACGATTTTTTCTATCTTGTGTATTACCCTGACTCCGAGGGGCAGAATGTCGTAAAGTCCTGACGCTTTTTTTCTTATAAAACCGGCCCTCGTTAAGAGTTTGTGACTCGGAACTTCCGCATCTGCCGGCGTCTCTTTCATCGTCGGAATAAAGGCTTTTGAAAACCTCATTTCTTCCTC
>CAZZKT010000060.1:0-6936 GCA_964654625.1 uncultured bacterium | reverse complement strand
AGTTGCCCCGTTTTTACTCTTTCCTCCGTAAGAACCAACAACTTTTATTTTCATATCTGGACAATCAACCTCTTTATCTTTTGTTTCTTTACGGACTCGGGGATTTCGGAAAGGATTTTGGAAGATTTTATTTCTTCCGGGTCTTTTATTCCGTTAAGGTTGGTGAGATAAAAAGCGGTTGAACTTCCGTAAACACCGTGCTCGTCAAAGATTATTCCGCAAACGGTTAGGTTTTCTGACTCTATCTGCTCGGAAATTTCCGAGATTGATAGAAGTTTTTCTATTTGCGCGTCAATGTTTATTTCCATCATCGCGGACTTTCTGTAAGTTTCGTCATCCTCGTAAAGAGACAGCATTATTTCCATATTTTCTTCGTAAGTTTTCTTCAGCAACTTGAATTCAACATCCGCTCCGTGAAATTCAAACTTTGCCACCCTTTCAAGGTCCGTGGCGGAAGAACCGACGATGGCAACAACTTTAACCTTCAATTCCCTGACTGCAAAAAAGACAGAACCAATGTTCGGAAACACCTGAATGGCAGAGTTTGAAACTACATAACTGTTCGGAACGAACTTTGAAATGACGGGAACGAGAAGGGGAGAAGTAACTATGCAACAAGAAGGTTCTTTTAGTCCTTCAACGATTTCTTCACACTTTTTCATTAAAAATTGCTCTATGACTTTTCCCGCTTTCATTCAACAACTCTTATTTCTATCCATCCTTCATCGGTGTCTATTAAAGCGTAGGTTGACTTTCCGGTTAAGTATCCACACAACTCGCCCGGATTTAAAACCCTTGCTCTTCCCACAGTTCTCACATCAACTCTGTGGGTATGACCATAAATTACGTAGTCATAATCACCGCTTTTGGCAATCTGTTCAACAAACAAAGGTTCGTGCATGAAAACGATTTTTAAGTTATCAACAACTTTCACCGCCGGAGGCTTTGCTATCGTTCCCCCGCTGACCTTTAAAATACCTTGAATTTCACCGTCGTTGTTTCCAAAAACTCCAACAAAGTCGCATTTTAACTTTTCCGTAAAGACCTTGACCGAAAAGGGAGAAATAAAATCTCCACAATGAATTACAAGGCTAACATTTTCTTCGTTTACAAGGTTCACGAATTTTTCAATCTTTTCAAGGTTATCGTGGGAATCCGAAACAACCGCTATTTTCATTTTTTACCCTCACTTGCAAACGACCTTGTTCCTTCCGGTGTTTTTCGCTTTGTAAAGGTTTTCGTCCGCAATCTTTACAAATTCTTCCGGAGAAAGTCCTTTTGAATAAACGGCAACTCCGGCACTTATGGTTACATCAAGTTTTAGGTCTTTACAAAACTTGTGCTTTTCAACAGACTTTCTAATACTCTCTGCCTTTGCACAGGCATCCTTTAAGTCTGCAAACGGCATAACAATGGTAAATTCTTCTCCGCCGTATCTTGCAACGCAATCCGTGAGTCTTGTGTTTCTCCTGAGTATGAGGGCAAGTTCCTTGAGAACACAATCTCCGACAAGGTGTCCGTAAGTGTCGTTAATGTCTTTAAACTTGTCAATGTCAATCATAACCAAAGACAAAGGATAACTGAACCTTTCAAATTCCTTGATTTTAACCTTCAGATATTCAAAGAGATACCTTCTGTTGTAAAGTCCGGTCAGAGGGTCTTTGATGACCTGTTCCATCAGTTCTTTGTTCGCTTCTTCAAGGAATTCGTAGGCCAACTCTCTTGAAAGGGAAATTGAAAGAGGGGTGTCTATTTTCTTGAAGAGGATGTCAAGGAACTTTCTTTCGGTCTCTGTCAAATCTTTACTCCTTAGACATATTCCTCCGATTTCTTTCTTTCCATCGTTGAGTTCAACAAAGAACGAACAAGGGGGTGGCAAATATTCTCCTTCAACGGTTCGCTTTTTAACTCCTTTCTCGTTCACTAAAAATACTGCTACTTTATCCTTTGAAATGTCCGTTTTACCGTAAACTTCCATAAGTTCTACATGGTTGATTTTTTCTTTTATGTGTCTAAACAGGTTTTCAAGAACCGATTCAAACGAAGAGGAAAGTAGTGCATCCTCAAAAAAGTGTTTCAAAACTTCATCAATTTTGTTGAGAATTACAATATCTGACTCTTTTTCGTCAATTAAATACAAACCACAGTCAAGTTTTTCAAGTTTTTCAATGACTTTATCTATCATTTCACCTCTTAATATACTGCCGTGTTGAGGAGCAATTATTTTGGGCTTCTTTTTCTTTATCTGCCTGAGAGCGTAATTTAATATGGAAGTTGAAGGCATGTAATGTTTGTGGAAAAGAATTATTCCTTCGTAATAGTCTTCCGTGTCTTCTGCAAACAGCCTGAACTTGTCGGAAAGACCTCCGAGAATGTCACTTGAAAACAAGGTTGAAGTCTTGACATCAAACGTGCAGAACGCCCCCGGAAAGTGAGCGTAAGGGGTGAAAATAAATTCAAGTAACCTATCTCCCGCCGTTAATTTCCAATCGTTTTTGTCAACAAGGTAAAATGGAGTTTTCCACTTGTAATGTTTCAATAACATTAAACTCCGCCAGTGGGTAACCACTCGCCTGTCGTCCCTTTCCGGCATTATTGATTCAAGGGTTGAGTAGCATCCCGTAATGTCAGGGTCTTGGTGGTGCATAATAATCCACTTTATGTCTTTGAGTTTGACAAGAGAGGTAATTTTTTCAAGGACCACGGGAAGGGTAATCATACTCCCCGGGTCAATCAAAACGGATTCGTCCTTGTTTCTTATCAGGTAAACGTGGCATTGGAACGGGTCATTCGGAACTACATACCCCACCCAAAAAACATCCTCTGCGATTTCTATCGGTTTGCTCAAATCCATCCCTACCTTGCCCTCCCTCCAGAATCCACGATACTCCTAATTTTACCACACCATTTTCAAAAATGAAAATAGGAGTTCCGTAAAGACCGTGTCTTTCCAACACTTTTTTAACGCTCCAAACCCTTAGTTTCCCGCTTTCACAAAGAAGGGGTTTTGAAGGAAGATTAAAAAACGAAGATGGTTCTTTCCTGTTACAATAAGAGTCAATCGCATAAACCTCAGACTTCTTGTTAAATCCAGCACTCACCACGTAAATTTTGTATTTTTCCGATAAAACGGAAAAAACCTTTCTTCCATACTTTCTGCACGCTTCACACAAAGGGTTTGTAATCACAACAATCGGTTCTTTCCCCTTTCCCAGCGTAAAAATTGCTTTGTTTTTTAAAAGTTCAAATTCTTCCTTTGAAAGTTTCGGATATTTCGCTTGATACAAACTTCCCTCTATTAGGTATTTTCCGTCCTTAGTAATGAACAAAGTTTCTCCTTCGGCGGTTTGAATCTTGCAAAAAAGTTCGTTTTCTTCTTTAACCGACATAACGGTAAGCGGAACTTGAAGGGTTTTGAAAATCATTCCCTGAACTATGCCGGCATCAGGACAAGAAAATGCTTTTGAAAAGAAAAAAATAAACGAAATTCCTGCAATAAATTCTTTTTTGATTGCCTTTGCGAGCATTTTAATTGCTCCTCCTTTCAGGATGGTTTTGATTCTGGAAAGTTTCTTTCTGATTTTTTCTTCTTGTTGTATAACTTCTTCAAGTTTTTTTCTGATTTTTATTCTGTTGGCCTCTCTTTGAATCAATTCCGGAACTACTTCTTCTTTCAAAATTATGTTCGGAAGGGATATAAAGTTTGTTTTGACGAGTTTTTTTGCCAAAAGGTATGTAAGAGGGTTAACTTTGTAAACAACAACGTGGGGAATTCCAGCAATTGCCATTTCAAGAGATGCAGTTCCCGATGCTACAACTCCGGCTTTTGCAAGTTTCATTACTTCAAAACGATACTCCGAAGGAACAAAAACCGGATTTATCCCAACCGGAAGGTGTTTTTTTAGAAACTCTTCAGAAATAGTCGGAGCAACCGGGACTACTACGTTCATGTTAAAGTCCTTTAAGGCTAAAATTATCTCTTCAAAAAGAGCCTTTATCTCACTGTGTCTGCTTCCGGGCATTGCTATGAGAAAGGGTTTTTCTATTTTAAAGTCCTTGGGAATTCGTTTTTTCTCCGATTCTTCAACGAGGTCAACGCTCGGATTTCCAACGAACTCTACTTCTATTCCAAAAGAGCGGTAAATTTCAACCTCAAAGGGAAAGATAACAAAAACCTTATCTACAAGTGCTTTTATTTTTGACAGCCTTCCCGTTCCCCAAGCCCATACCTTCGGGGGAATAAAGTAAAAGACTTTGCGACAAAAGCCTCTTGTTTCTTCCGCAAGTTTTAGGTTAAAGCCCGGGAAGTCAATGAGCAACAAACAATCGGGTTTGTAAGATTTGATGAATTCTTTTGCTTTTTTTAGTGCTTTTTTGTATCTTGGAATGTTTTTGATGATTTCAAATACTCCGAAAGAGACCAGTTCTCTGCTGTCAAAAACCGAACCTTCAAGGTAACCCGGAAGGATTCCTTTTATTTCAAACGAATCTTTTAGTTCGGCAACGAGGCGTTCTGCGTAAACAAATCCGGAAACATCACCTGTTGATATGAAAATCCTTGGTTTCATCTGCTATTTTTAAAAAGTTTTCAACCAACTTTAATCCCTCTTCCGTTAAAACCGACTCCGGATGAAACTGAACTCCGAATAAAGGATATTCTTTGTGCCTTATCCCCATTATCTCATTGTCATCTTCACTTTCCGCAGTTATGATGAAATCATCGCTGAGAGTGTCCCTTTCTATGACCAAGGAGTGATACCTTATTGCGGAAAAAGGATTTTTTAAGTTTTCAAACAAGAACCTACCGTCGTGTCTGATAAGAGATGCTTTTCCGTGCATGAGTTTTTTTGCTCTTATTATTCTTGCTCCGAACGCATACCCTATGCTTTGATGTCCGAGACAAACTCCGAGAATCGGAATGTCTTTGTAGAACGTTTTAACCACATCTACCGAAATTCCTGCTTCCTTCGGAGTGCAAGGACCGGGAGAAATCACGATTGCATCGGGTTCCATTCTGGAAATGTCAGAAACGGAAATTTTGTCGTTTCTGTAAACCTCTATTTCTACGGGAAACCTTCCGAAATACTGAACGAGGTTATACACGAAAGAATCGTAGTTATCTATTACGAGAACTTTCATTCTTTACCCAGTGCTTTGCAGATTTTCCTAATCCACAGCGAAAAGGCAGTGAGGTAATCTTCTTCGGGAATCGGATTAAGAAGAATGAAAGGAACTTTTAATTCTTCAGATATCAACTTTACGGTTTTTTCTCCGGAAAAAGTTTCCCCAATTACGAGTTTTACTCCAAGAGTTTTACCCTTTTCAATAACGGATTGAAGTTTAGAAGCACTAACTTCTACTTCCGGATTTTCAACAACATAGATACTTTTAATTCCGACAGAATCAAGAAGTGGAGTCCATACTGGATGATAAACTATAACCCAAACATTCTTTTTCTCTCCGCACTTTCTACCTTTTTTAACAAATTGGTCTATTGCCTGAGCGTAATCGGACGCTCTTTTGAGGTAGTAAGTTCTTCTTGAAGGGTTAAGTTTTGAGAGTTTGTCCGCTATTATGAAAAGTATCTCTTTGACAAATTCCGGATTCATCCAAAGGTGATAGTTGGCAGAAATTTCGCGGTGAGATGTTTTAAGTATTTCTCCGAGGTTTAAAATTTTTTCTTTCGGAACTCCCTTTAAAGCCCAATCGTCTATGCCCAAACCGTTTAGAATTACAAGTTTTGCTTCCTCAAGAAATCTCCTTTGAGAGGGCTTTAACTCAAAACCGTGGGGAGAACTTCCCTTTTTCAGGAGGGAAACTACTTCAAAGTCCCCGTCGGACAGGTATTTGACCAAACCCTTCCATACGGGAAGGGAACAAACGATGACAGGTTTCGTAGAGACCTCTTTAAAACAAGAAGATAAGAAGAAAAAAAAGAGGGCTACAAGGGTTAATCTTTTCACTACTTTCTGAGCCCCAATCTCAAGACCAGTTTCCTGTATCTTTCAAAGTCCTTTTCTCTCAAATACTTTAACAACTTCTTCCTTCTTCCTACAAGTCTTTGCAAAGCCCTCTTGTTGTAATTGTCGTGCTTGTGAACTTTAAAGTGTTCTGTAAGGTTCTTAATTCTTTCTGTGAGAAGTGCTATTTGAACTTCGGGTGAACCGGTATCTTTTTCGTGAAGCCCGAATTCCTTGATAATTCTTTGCTTTACATCCTTATCAAGTGGCATACTCTAAACCTCCCCTTAAGGTTGTTGATTCGTGGAGGCGGCGGGCGGAATCGAACCGCCGAATGAGGGATTTGCAGTCCCCTGCCTTACCACTTGGCTACGCCGCCAGAATCTGGAGCGGGCGACGGGACTCGAACCCGCGACCTAAGCCCTGGCAAGGCTTCGCTCTACCAACTGAGCTACGCCCGCTCACTCAGTTTCCCCTGGTGCGGGAGGCGGGATTTGAACCCGCACGCCCATTAAGGGCACCGGACCCTAAATCCGGTGCGTCTGCCAGTTCCGCCACTCCCGCAAAGCGGGACGTGGGGTGGGAGACGGGACTCGAACCCGCGACCGTCGGGGCCACAACCCGACGCTCTACCAACTGAGCTACTCCCACCACAAAATAATAAAAATTGGCTGGGGCGGCAGGATTCGAACCTGCGAATGGCGGATCCAAAGTCCGCTGCCTTACCGCTTGGCTACGCCCCAACCTGCAAGATGGTAATTTATGCCATTTTGAAACAGTGGCAACCCGGTTCTTGACAAACTGTTTGAACTTTTCAACGGAAATTTCGTAATTCTCGGGAACTTTTTCCATTCAAGGCCGTTTTCAACTTAGGTGGGAAGAGGGTTGAAAATAAAAAGGCGCCCCGAAAGGGGCGCCCGGTATGGAAAGGGAAATCTTCTTAGAACTTGAGGTCTGCCTGGAGCCAGATGTGGTC
>CAZZKT010000059.1:0-7015 GCA_964654625.1 uncultured bacterium | reverse complement strand
TGACCGTAAACGAGAACGGTGTTCGGAAGAACTCCGGATTCTTTCATCTCAAGCCAAAGGTCTGTTCCTTCCCTTGTTCTCTCACCGACTCCGGCAAAAACGGAGAAACCGCCGTGTTTCATAGCAACGTTGTGAATCAGTTCCATAAGGAGAACCGTCTTTCCAACTCCAGCACCGCCGAAGAGTCCCGTCTTTCCACCTTTAGCGTAAGGTTCAAGAAGGTCAATTACTTTGATACCGGTTTCAAAGATTTCAGCGGTAGCCTTTTGCTCCGTAAGGGGTGGAGTCGGTCTGTGAATGGGCCAATATTCTTCCGCTTCAACGGGACCTTGCTCGTCAATCGGTTCTCCGACAACGTTGAAAATCCTTCCCCTCGTTGCGTGTCCGACGGGAACTTTGAGGTAGTCTCCGGTGTCAATAACCTCCATTCCCCTTTTGAGACCTTCCGTCGGACCAAAAGCAACGCAACGAACCCTGTTCTCACCGAGTTGTTGGTGAACTTCAAGCATCAAGTCTCCAGTTTTAATCTTTCCGTCCCACGTAACCTGTTTAACGTTCGGGATTTTCAAAGCGTGGTAAATTTTGGGAAGATGACCGTCAGGAAACTCAACGTCTATTACCGGTCCAACGATTTGAACGATTCTTCCCTTATGCTCTGCCATTTTTGCCTCCTTACTTCATTGCTTCTATTGCAGTGGTTATTTCAATCAACTCCTTGGTAATTGATGCCTGTCTTGCCTTGTTGAACGAGAGGATTAACCTGTCAATCATTTCCTCGGCATTCTTTGTTGCGTTGTCCATTGCGGTCATTCTCGCTGCGTGTTCGGAAGCCTCGGATTCTTTGAGCGCCCTGAAAACGGAAGATACGATGTATGCCTTAATTCCTTCTTCTATTGCAGATTCGTCGGGACCAACCTCGTATTCTCCTTCTTTTTCCACATTATCAAGGGGCAGTATCTTTTCAACTTCAACCCTCTGGGTAAGAGCGTTAACAAAGCGGTTGTAAACAAGATAAATCTCATCAAAGTATTCCGAAAGATAACCAAGATAAAGGTCCACAGCAATTTCTTCTGCAAGTTTGAGTCCTATTCTCCTAAAGATGTCCTTTACCTCTTTCCTAACTTTTAAGTCGGAATACTTCGTAAAGTATGTGCATGCCTTGTTTCCAACCGTGGTAAGGCTTACTTCAATTCCTTCGGATTCCTTTTCCCGCGCAAGCCTTGACACCGTTCTGATTACGTTGGCATTAAAAGCACCACACAAACCTTTATCAGCAGTTATTGCAACTATTTCTATCCGCTTCACATCCCGCTCTTTAAATACCGGGTGAAGCGAAGGATTTCCTCTCTTAAAGAGATTCTTTGCGATTTCTTTCATTACGTCAGCGTAAGGTCTTACGCTGAAAAGTTCCTGCTGGGCTTTGCGAAGTTTTGCAGCAGAAACTGCTTTCATTGCAGAAGTTATTCTTTTTGTTCCCTTTAGACTTTTTATCTTCGCTTTTATCTCTCTCATTCCAGGCATTTTAAACCTCTTTAAGCGGTGAATGTCTCCTTGAATTCTTTAATTGCTTTGTGGAGTTTGTTGGTAAGTTCCTCGTCAAGCTGTTTCTTCTCAAGGATTTCTTTGAGAATTTCTGGATGTTTCGTATCCATAAACGCATAAAGTTCTCTTTCAAACTTTGAGATTGCTTCTACTGGAATGTCGTCAAGGTATCCGTTAACTCCGGCAAAGAATGCAACAATCTGCTTTTCAACGGGAATTGGACTATAAGGAGGTTGCTTGAGAAGTTCCATCAACCTTCTACCCCTTTCAAGTTGAGCCCTTGTAGCAGGGTCAAGGTCGGAAGCAAACTGGGCAAAAGCCTCAAGTTCTCTGTATCTTGCAAGTTCAAGCCTCAACCTACCCGCAACCTGCTTCATTGCCTTGATTTGAGCAGCACCTCCAACCCTTGAAACGGAAAGACCTACGTTAATAGCGGGCCTTTGTCCTTTGTAGAAAAGGTCCGTTTCAAGGAATATCTGACCGTCCGTAATTGAAATAACGTTTGTCGGAATGTATGCGGAAATGTCTCCTGCCTTCGTTTCAACAACTGGTAGAGCAGTAAGAGAACCTCCACCAAGTTCATCTTTAAGTTTTGCTGCCCTTTCAAGAAGCCTTGAGTGCAGGTAGAAGATGTCTCCGGGATACGCTTCCCTTCCGGGTGGACGTCTCAAAAGGAGGGACATTTCCCTGTAAGCAACAGCCTGCTTGGAAAGGTCATCGTAAATGATGAGAGCGTGTCTTCCGGTATCCCTGAAGTATTCTGCAACGGTTACCGCGGAGTATGGAGCAAGGAACTGAAGCGCTGCAGGGTCGGAAGATGTAGCGGAAATAACAATCGTGTAGTCCATTGCCCCTTTTTCTCTGAGAAGTTGGATGGTTTGGGCTACGGTTGAACGCTTTTGTCCAATGGCACAGTAAATACAAATAACTCCTTCCCTTTTCTGGTTCAAAATCGTGTCTATCGCTATGGTAGTTTTTCCGGTCTGTCTGTCTCCGATTATCAATTCCCTTTGTCCCCTACCAATCGGGATGAGAGCGTCAATTGCTTTAATTCCGGTTTGTAGAGGTTCGTGAACCGGCCTTCTTGTAACGATACCGGGAGCAATCCTTTCCACCGCCCTTCTTTCTACGTATTCAACTTCTCCCTTACCGTCAAGGGGTTTACCGAGAGGGTCAAGAACCCTTCCTATCAGTCCATCGCCCACGGGCATGTCAAGGATTCTTCCCGTTCTCTTTGCCTTGCTTCCTTCAACGATTCCTCTTCCTTCCCCGAGAAGAACGACACCGACGTTGTCCTCTTCAAGGTTGAAAGCAACTCCTTCCGTGCCGTCTTCAAACTCTACTACTTCTCCATACTCAACGTTCTCAAGACCGTAAACCCTTGCAACTCCGTCTCCCACCTTCAGGACAATTCCCGTTTCCTCAAGTTCAACGGACGCTTCAAACTCTTCAATTTGCTTTTTTATGAGTTCGGAAATTTCCTCTGCCCTAATCTGCATCTTTAAACCTCCATAAGGTTCTTTTTGAGATTTTCAAGTTGGGTTTTTACAGAAGCGTCTATTACTCTATCCGCAATCCTGATTACGACCCCACCTATGAGAGATGGGTCAACTTTGGTGGTCATTACAGCCTTCTTACCGAAAACCTCTTCAATTTTCTTCTTTATGAGTTCTTCCGTTTCGGAATCCAGTTCCCTTGCGGAAATGACTTCCGCTTCAACGATTCCTAACCTTGCGTTAATCAGGGATTCAAGTTCCGAAATAAACTCTTTTATAATCCCCAGCCTGTCCTTCTCGCCCATCAAAAGCAAAACTTTCTTGAGTTCTGGAAAGACCTCAAGTTTTTCCAGAACTTCACTCATAAGGCCAATTTTCTTTTCTGCTGGCACTACAGGGTTGCGCATGTACCTAACAAACTTTTCATCCACAAATGTCCCCAACCTTCTTGCCTGTTCCAAAAGGGACTCAAGTTGAGACTCCGGAACTACTTCCACCAACGCCTTCGCATACCTTCTTGCAATTCTAACTTCTTGCCTCAACTCCTCCCCCTAAATCCTTTGCAAACTGGCTTTTATGAGTTTCTTGTCTGTTTCAGGATTAACAGAGGACCTTAAATTTTCTTCTGCAAGTTCTATGGCCTTTTCAACTGCAAACGCCTTGAGTTCTTCCTTCGCCTTTAAAACTTCTCTTCCTATTTCCTCATCAGCCATTTTAATGATTCTTTTAGCGGTTTCTTCTGCATCCTTTATGATTTCTTCTTTCTCTTTTTGCGCAAGTTCTTTGGAGTAAGAAACAATCCTTGAAGCCTCTTCTTTGGCTTCCTGAAGTTTCCTATCCGCTTCCTTTAAAATCTTGAGGGCTTCCTCTTTCTCTTTTTTGGCATCCTCAAACTGCTTTGTAATCTTGTTCATTCCTTCGTGAATAAATTTTGAAACCGGTTTCTTCAACAGCCAGTAAAGAAGAGCAAACAGGATGATAACATTCACAAACTTCCAGAAGAATATTCCAGTAGCCCCGTGCTCCATACTACCTCCTACGCAGCCCGCAGAATTTTATCAACAATTGCCTTAGAAATCACCTCTATGTTTTCAGCAATCTTCTTCTTCTCCGCTTCTACAACCTTTTTAAGTTCTTCTCTCGTTTTCTGAACTTTTATCTCAGCCTGTCTCATAGCATCCTTGATTATCTTTTCTCTTTCTCTCCTTGCTTCCTTAACCGCTTCTTCTACGATAATTTTTGCCCTTCCTCTTGCTGCGTTTAGTAAAGCGGATGCTTCAGCCAAGAGTTCATCCGCCTTTTCTCTTATTTGCCGTGCTTCGGATGTAATTCTATCAAGTTCTTTTTCCCTTTCCTCCATGAGTTGGAGAAGGGGCTTAAAGAGGAACTTGTTTATCAAGAAGGTAAACACCAAAAAGTTCACTACTTGAACGAACAGCCACCCATTTACGCTAACAACTCCTCCTTCCATCGTTCACTCCTCGCTACTGAAGATTTCTCCTCCGCCGAGCAAAACAGTCCCGCTATATATTGCTCCCACCTGACCTTCAGCAGGAGCGGAGACTGTCTTGCGTAATTTTACACAAAAAATCTCGTTTGTAAAATACTTCACATATTCAACATTTTGAGCATGTGAGCGATATCTTACCTGAATTTTCAAATTTTTCAAGTCCCGAACAAGGGAAGGCAAAACGTGCCAGTTCAAGTTCTTTAAACACACAACCCTTTTTTCCAACCGGTCTTTACTTCCGACCACTATTCTCCCTTTTTCGGGTTCTATCCTCAAGACGTAGAGTTTTTCCTTCCAGGATATTCCGAGTCCCCTTCTCTGTCCCACCGTGTAGCGATAGTGTTCCTTATACTTTCCGACAACCCTGCCGTCCTCAAGAACAAACACTCCCGGACTTTCCCCGATGAACCGTTTTAAAAAAGACACCCTGTCCCCTTCAACAAAACACACATCTTGACTTTCCTTAAACCACTTGAATCCCAAACCCTTTGCCCTTTCAACCACCTCTTTTTTTGCAAATTTGCCAAGAGGAAGAAGAAGAAATTCAAGAACCCTTTTTTCAACGAGGGCAAGAAAGTAAGACTGCTCCTTTCCTTCTTCAACGCCCCTTACGATAAGATTTGCCTTTAACTCCGGAAAAAACTTCACGCTTGCGTAATGCCCCGTCGCCACAAAGTCAGCCTTCAACTCTTCCTTCAAGTCAAGGAGAGTTTTAAACTTGACTTCCCTGTTGCAAACCGCACAGGGATTGGGAGTTAGTCCTGCCCTGTAATACTCAACAAAAGGTTTTACGACCTTTTCCTCAAAGAGCTTTTGCCTTTCAACAATTACCGGTTCAATCCCGAAGATTTTTAAAGATTCAAAAACGCTTTCGGGAACGTCGTTCAGCAGTTTGATGAAAACGGGAATTACCTCATAACCCTCTTCCAAAAGAAGGTAAAGGGCAAAGAAACTGTCAACTCCCCCGCTGTATCCCAAAACTACCTTTGGCATCCCGTTATCTCGTCAATCCTTTCGGGTTCTACGGGTTTTCCTTCTCTTGCCAGAAGGAGGAAGAACTCTCTGTTTCCCTTCGGACCCGGAGGATAAGAAAGGGCAACGTCAACGGGTATCAATCCCAGTTTCTTTGAAAATTCCGCAATTTTTTTCACGGAAAAACTGTGCAGGCACGGGTCTTTTATCACTCCCTTAAATCTCTTTGCTTCCCTTTTTCCCACTTCAAACTGCGGTTTAACGAGGGCAACGATTTTACCGCTTTCTTTCAAAAAGTTCTTTGCCACCGGAAGTATCTTTTCAAGGGATATGAAAGAAACGTCTATGGTTATCAGGTCAACCTTTTCCGGAACATGTTCGTTGCTCAAGTATCTGGCATTAACCCCTTCAATGACCACCACCCTTTCGTTGTTTCTTAGGGATTGGTCAAGGAGTCCTTTTCCGACATCCACCGAGTAAACCTTTTCCGCTCCGTGTTTTAACAGGCAATCCGTGAAACCTCCCGTTGATGCTCCTATGTCAAGACATACAAAACCCGAAACGTCAATGGAAAAACTTTTAAGGGCAGTTTCAAGTTTTAAACCTCCCCTTGAAACGTAGGGAAACCGCTTTTTGATAACTATTTCCGCATCCTCGGGAACTACCGAACCGGGTTTTTCAACTCTTGTGCCGTTAACAAAAACTTCACCGGCCATTATCATCGCTTTTGCCTTTTCCCTGCTTTCCGCAAGACCTTTCAGAACGAGAAGTTTGTCAATCCTCTCCTTCTTCACCTTCAAAACCGGCGCTCAGAGCATCTCCGAGGGTCTCAAAGTCCCCCACTTTTACCTTTATTCCGAGTTCTTTCGCTATCAGTTCCACTCTCTTGCCGATATTTCTTGCCACGATTACGCTAACACCGAGGGCTTTAAGCCATTCGGGAATGAGTCCGGGGTTCGGATGCTCTGAAACGGGAGTGGGAAACAGTTCAACAGAAACGTTTCCGTCCTTTAAAAATGCAATTGCAAAGTAAGAAGACTTTTCAAAAACTTCCGCAACTTTTGATTCAATGCCGTTTTCACTCTCAATGCCCACTGCCACTTTCAACTTCAACCTCCTTCAAAGCCTTGATAACACTTTCAAACAGGTTGTCTTCCTCAAGAACTATCTTCCTTTCTCCGCTAATAAGAACGTGTCTTGGCGGATTCTTCCTGTTCAAAACCACAACGTGCTTATAACCCTTTTTCTTTGCAACGAGAACGGAAAGGTCTTCTTCCCTTTTGACTATGTCTCTTGCAACAACGAATCCCTTTTCTCTCAACTTTTTGGCAAGGTTATAGGCAAGTCCTTTCTTCTTTTCAAGGTCAACGATGTAGATGTCTTTCTTTGAATCTTCAAAGACTCCTTTTCTGACGAGAACTTCAACGAGGGAATCTACCCTCACCGCAATTCCCGTTGCGGGCATGTCCTTCCCGAAAAGTCCGAGAAGTTTGTC
>CAZZKT010000058.1:0-7064 GCA_964654625.1 uncultured bacterium | reverse complement strand
CCGCCGGTTACTAAAACTTTGGTTTTCACAGGGAAACCCTCCACCATTAGGCGTTTTATGTGTCACAGAGATAAAGAATTTTAACACAAAAGGGAAGTTCGCCTATCCCTTTAAGTTGTAAATCGGTTTTACAAACTTTTTGATTTCCACGGTCTTTGGTAAAAACTCAAGGATTTCTTTCGGGTCTTTGTATGCGAAAGGAGCTTCATCAAGGGTTTGTTTTCCGACGGTCGTTGAATAGACTCCCGCTTCTTCCACTGCTTTTTTAAATTCTTCAACAGAAAATTGCTCCTTAGCCTTTCTCCTGCTCACTTTGCGACCGGCACCGTGAGGGGCAGAACAGTTTAACTCTCTGTTTCCTTTTCCTTCTCCTATGATTAATCCGGTGGTTAAGTTAAAAGGTATTACGACCTTTTCTCCTTTGTGGGCGGATATCGCTCCTTTTCTGACGCACATGTCCCTGTCAAGGTCAATGTAGTTGTGAACGCTTTTTATCAGTTTGCTTTCGTCAAATTCTTCCTTGAAAAAGTTTTCAACGATTATCTTCAGAATCATCCTTCTGTTAAGGTCAGCGTATCGTTGTGCGAGTCTCATTGCCCTTAAGTAGTCCCTTCCTCCCTTTTTCATTGGCAGAAACGCAAGGTCCTGGGGAATTCCGAGACCTTTTTTTGAAGTGTATTCTTTTGCGAGTTTTTGGAAGTGGTTGCAGACCCTTAAGCCCAAATTCCTTGAACCGGAATGAACGGTAAGGTAAAGGTTGTCATTTTCGTCAACTCCGAGTTCCAAGAAGTGGTTTCCACTGCCGAGGGTTCCGACCTGCAAAACGGGAGGCTGAAGGTCTATCTTGTATGTTCCTATGAGAACGGACTCTATTTCCCTTAAAAGTTCTTTGTCTTCTTTGCTTAAAGGGAGTTTCTTTGCGTTTGAGGCTGTTCTTGAGGTCAAACCGATGGGAATGTTGCCTTTGACGAAAGCGTCAAACTTCGGAAGTTCTACCTCATCTTTCTTCTTGTTCAAAGGATAAGTGTAAACTCCGCATCCAATATCAACTCCCACTATGTTCGGAACTACAACGTCATCAAAGTATCCGGTGAATCCTATGACGCAACCTTTCCCGGCGTGGCAATCGGGCATGATTACTATCTTATCCCTGAAGAAAGGTAAGTCTTTAATTCTGTTTATCTGCTGAACGACCTCTGGTTCAAGTTCTTTGGCGTATATGTAGATTTTTGTTTTGCCGTCTATCACTATCGGTTCCATTGCACACCTCTCAAACCGCAAGTCTTAATCCGAGACTTTTTGCATAGTTGTAAACCTCTTCAAATTCTTCTTTGGTTATTCTCCGACAGATTTCCGGAAACTCGCACGCTTTAAAGCAAGGAAAGTATTGCTCCATAACATTTATATATGTGTTTTTCCCCAAGTTGTCATGTAGCCACTTTATGATTTCCTTACTGTCTTGCGTCCAATTCGGCATGACAAGGTGTCTTACCAAGAGTCCCTTTTCTGCTATTCCGAGGGAATTTACCTTCAAATCGCCGACTTGAGCGTGCATTTCAAGAACGGCTTCTTTTACCACTTCCGGATAGTCCGGTGCTTTCAGGTATTTCCTTGCAAACTCTTCGTTAAAAGTTTTTATGTCCGGCATGTAAATATCCACAAAACCTTTTAGTTCTTTGAGAACTTTTACACTTTCGTATCCGCTGCAGTTATAAACTATCGGCACTTCAAGTCCTTTTCTTCTTGCTTCTTCTATTGCTTCAACGATTCCGACAACCTGATGGGTCGGAGTCACAAGGTTTATGTTGTGGCAACCGATTCTTTGAAGGTAGAGCATGATTTCTGCGAGTTCGGAAGGAGTTATTTTTTCTCCGTTAAGGTAGTGAGAAATGTCGTAGTTTTGGCAAAAAACACAGCCCAAATTACAACCGGTAAAAAAGATTGCCCCGCTTCCTCCAAAACCAACAAGGACCGGTTCTTCTCCGAAGTGGGGACCGTAAGAAGAAACCATTATTTTGTCGTCCACCTTACAAAAGCCGGTTTCTCCTTTATCCCTTAAAGCCTTACACTCTCTCGGACAAAGTCTGCAAGGAGAAAGAAACCTTTCTAATTTGTTCAATTTTTACCCCCTCAATTCGATTAAAGCCAAGTTAAGTTATAATATCCCCAAAAAAATACAAAGCAAGGAGCGAAAAATGAAAAGAAAGTTGTTCGGAACGGACGGAATCAGAGGAATTGCCAATCGCTACCCTTTAACTCCGGAAATGGTTCAGAGGATAGGACTTGCCCTCGGCGCTTACCTTAAGGCAAAGTATGAGGGAAGGTTGACCGTGGTGGTCGGTGGAGATACGCGGATTTCAACGGGTATGATAAAGTCAAGTCTTGTGAGCGGTTTAACCGCTTCCGGAGTGGACGTTGTTGACGTTGGCGTTGCACCTACTCCTGCAATTTCTTATTTGATTTTGAAGAACGGATTTACCTGTGGAGTTGTCGTTTCCGCTTCGCACAATCCGTTCAACGACAACGGAATAAAGTTCTTCAATCACAAAGGAGAAAAGTTTTCGGAAGTTGAGGAAGGGAGTTTGGAACTCGTAATTTTCAACAAGTATGAACTTCCCAGAGAAACAGGAGAAAAAATCGGAAGAATTTACGACGGGCGGGGCATTCTTGAAAACTACAAGAAGTTCGTTGAAGGAGCAGGAAGATACCTTGCAGGGCTTAAAATAGGGATTGACTGTGCAAACGGGGCACTTTCCAAAATAGCACCCGAAGTTTTTAACTCCCTCGGGGCAAAAGTTTTTACATTTTTTGCAGAACCGGACGGAGTGAACATAAACCGAAACTGCGGAGCTCTTTATCCCGAAGTTATTGCGGAAAAAGTTAAAGAACTTTCTCTTGACCTCGGTTTTTCCTTTGACGGGGACGGTGACAGGTGTATTGCTGTTGACGAAAAAGGAAACGTTGTTGACGGAGATAAGATTCTTGCAATCTTTTCGGAGAATTTTGAACTGAAGAACAAAAAAGTGGTTGCAACGGTTATGAGCAATTTGGGACTTGAAGAGTTTTTGAAAAAAAGGGGAATAGAACTTGTGAGAACTTCCGTGGGAGATAGGTTCGTTTCGGAAAAAATGGAAGAAGTCGGGGCTGAAGTCGGAGGAGAAAAGTCAGGACACGTGATTGTCAGAAAGTTTCTGCCAACGGGAGACGGACTTTTAACTGCAATTTTGCTTGCTTCCCTTGTAAAAGAGTTCAACAAACCCCTTTCCGAATTTGCAAAAGACTACAGAGAATATCCCCAAAAACTCGTAAACGTGAAAGTCAAAGAGAAACCACCGCTTTCCTCTTTGAAAGAACTTGAAAAAGCAAAAGAAGTTGCCCAATCCCTTTTGGGCGAAGAAGGAAGAATCGTGGTCAGATATTCCGGGACCGAACCACTTTTGAGGCTTATGGTTGAAGCAAAAACCGAAGAACTGTGTGAAAAAGCGATAGGTATTTTAAAGGAAGGAGTTTTGAAGGAGGGAATAGCGGATGCGGAAAATTGAAAGTTTTTTGAAAGAAAGAAAGGAATTGATTGACAAAAAGTTAAAAGAATTTTTACTTCCGCTTCCTCCTTACGGCAGAAGGCTTTACGAAGCAGTTGAATATTCCCTCATGGCCGGGGGAAAAAGGTTAAGACCGATTTTGTGCTTGTGTTCTTGCGAAGCGGTTTGCGGAGATTACGAACCGGCAATTGTTCCGGCATGCGCCATTGAATTCATCCATACGTATTCTCTCGTTCACGACGACCTTCCCGCAATGGACAACGACACATTGAGAAGGGGTAAGCCCACCACTTGGTTCAAGTTTGATGAACCCACCGCAATACTTGCAGGAGATGCCCTTTTAAACAGGGCTTTTGAAATCCTTGCGGAGTGGGACTTTGACTGCGAGAGAAAGGTTGAGGTGATGAAAGAAATAAGTTTTGCTTCCGGAATGAGGGGAATGGTTCTCGGTCAACAGTGTGACATTGAAGCGGAAAAGAAAGAAATTACGGAAGAAGAACTCAAGTTCATTCACCTTCACAAAACGGGAAAACTGATAACCGCTTCCGTTGTTGCGGGAGGAATAACGGGAGGTGCAGGGGAAAAAGAAATTGAAGCCCTGAGGGAATACGGAAGGAGAATTGGAGTTGCATTTCAGATAATTGACGATGTTCTTGACGTTGTCGGAGACGAGAAGAAAATGGGTAAGGAGAAAGGTTCGGACCAAAAGAAGGGAAAAAAGACTTTCGTTCTCTTTCACGGAGTAGAAGGTTCTGTGAACATAGCAAGGAAGGAAGTAGAAAAAGCGATTGAGTCTTTAAAAGTTTTTCCGGAGGAAAGGGTTTGGCACCTTAAGGAGATAGCCAAATTCATCGTGGAAAGGGAGTATTAAAATGGAGGGGAAAATCCTTGACAGAATTAGGTCTCCCGAGGACATAAAAAAACTTGACGTTCAAGAATTAAAGATGCTTTCTGATGAGGTAAGAAATTTCATAATAGATGTCGTTAAACAAACCGGCGGTCATCTTGCTTCATCTCTCGGAGTTGTGGAATTGACCGTTGCTTTGCTAAAGGTTTTTTCACCTCCGGAGGACGAAATTGTTTGGGATGTCGGGCATCAGGCATACGCTTACAAAATACTGACGGACAGAAAGGATAAGTTCCACACTTTGAGACAGTATGGCGGTATTTCCGGATTTCCTTCAATAAAGGAAAGTCCTTACGATGCTTTCGGAACGGGACACAGTTCAACTTCTATCTCTGCCGGTCTCGGTTTGAAGGTAGGGAAAAGACTTACGGGAGAGAAAGGTAGGGTAGTTGTTGTTATTGGAGACGGGGCTTTGACTGCGGGAGAAGCATATGAGGGCTTAAACAATGCGGGACAGTTAAAGGAAGACCTCATAGTCATTTTGAACGACAACGAAATGTCCATTTCAAAGAACATAGGGGCAATTTCAAACTACCTTGCAAGACTTTCAACGGGCGAGAGTTTCAGGAAAGCCAAGGAAAAGTTTGAAAAGGCAGTGAAGAAGATTGTTGGGGAAAACGTTTACGGAAAACTGAAAAGGGTTGAAGACCTCATAGTCAAAGGATTGTTGTCTCCCGGAATGCTCTTTGAAGAACTCGGATTCAGATACATAGGACCCATAGACGGACATGACATTAATACGCTCGTTGTAACCTTGAAAAATGTGTCTTTAATGAAGGGACCGACTTTGGTTCATGTAGTAACCAAAAAAGGGAAAGGTTACAAACCTGCGGAGGAACAGCCCGACATATTTCACGGGGTTTCTCCAAAGACTTCCGGAAAAAAAGCGGTATCTTACACCGAAGTTTTTTCTTCTGCCCTTGTTGAACTTGCAAAAAGGAACGAAAAAATTGTGGCAATAACCGCTGCAATGCCGACGGGAACCGGGCTTGACAAGTTCAAGGAGGTTTTCCCGGACAGATACTTTGACGTTGGCATAGCGGAACAGCATGCGGTAACTTTTGCCGGAGGACTTGCCAAAAAGGGACTCAAACCGGTCGTTGCCATTTATTCCACCTTCTTGCAAAGGGCTTACGACCAAATCGTGCATGACATAGCCCTTCAGGAATTGCCCGTTGTCTTTGCAATAGACAGGGCCGGGCTGGTAGGTGAAGACGGTCCTACGCATCACGGCGTTTTTGACCTTTCTTACCTGAGACACATTCCGAACATGGTTATAAGCGCTCCGAAGGACGAAAACGAACTAAAACACCTTCTTGCTTGTGCTGTTAATTCTGAAAAGCCGTTTGCGATAAGGTATCCGAGGGGAGCCGGATACGGAGTGGAAATTGACGAAGAGTTTAAGGAAATTCCCGTCGGAAAATGGGAAGTGATTGAAGAAGGTGAAGACATTGCTGTTCTTGCTGTTGGATGGACTGTGTGGCAAGCGAAAAAAGCAATTGACAGGTTAAAAGAAGAAAAGAAAGTTTACCCGACGCTCGTTAATGCGAGGTTCATTAAGCCCCTTGACATGGAAGTTCTTTCGGAAATTAAAAAGAAGTTCAAAGTCGTTCTCACGGTTGAGGAAAATGCGGTTGCCGGAGGTTTTGGCTCCGGAGTGAACGAAGTTCTTGTTAGTTCTTTTGCCGGAAGGATTTACAATCTCGGAATTCCTGACAGGTTCATAGAACACGGACCCCAAAGCATTCTTCGGGAAAAAGTAGGAATAGACTGGAAAGGAATTTACAAAAAACTTCTTGAAATAATTGGAACTTGACTGAATTAAATTTTGGTGGAGGTGGCGGGATTCGAACCCGCGTCCGGAGACGCAGGCTGAGTGGCCTCTACAGGCTTAGCCCGTGTTTTTTATCTCGCTCCGGAATTAGCCCACGGGCAGGCATTCCGGAGCCAGCTCCCTTAAGGTTTTTCCGCTACCTCCCGGGAGCAAGGAGGATAGCGTAAGCCTGCCTCTCTCACGCCCACACCGGAACCGGCAGGCAAGTTCCGGGGGACGTCGCCGCTTTTTTATTAAGCGGCGAGAGCAAGAGCAGGTTCGGCAGTTGTTTAGCGCCTTTTACGGGTTGGCTCCCGGCCTGCAGCCACTCAACCCTATCCGTCCCCGTCGAACCCATTCACCCCCACTTTTCAAAGTTTAAAATATAAACTTGAAGGTAACCTAATCAAGTGACAATTCAATTCGTTTTTAAAGGATATGAGGACTTTGCTTGTAAAAAACTTGAACAGACTGTTGACCTTTAATTTTTTAGTTAGAGATGCCGTGGCTTCTTTAACGGTTTCGGGAGGTTTTCATTGAGGGTTCTTCATGTTGATACTGAAAAAAGGGTAAGGGGCGGAGAAATTCAGTTGCTCTTTCTCGTTGAAGGACTGAAGAAAAGGGGAGTGTATTCTGCCGTTGCCTGCAGGAAGGGTAGTGACCTTGAGAAGGTTTGCAGCGAAAAGAGGATAAACATTTATCCTCTTATCGGAAATCAAATTGTGGATGCGGTTTTTTTGGTAAAAGTGGCTAAAAACTTTGACATTGTTCATGCTCATACCGCAAAGGCTTTAAACATTTG
>CAZZKT010000057.1:0-7261 GCA_964654625.1 uncultured bacterium | reverse complement strand
TTACTTCACGGGTAGGCTCAAAGTTTTCCTTTTTGAAGAATGTTATGGTATATTATCCTTTGAACAAGTGGAAAACTGAAGAGGTGATAAGATGGCAAAAGGAGTTCCCAAACTTAAGCCGAAAGACATTAGATTCAAAGAATTTCGCAAGAAGTTTTTCGGCTATGACCCGGAAGAGGTAGAAGCGTTTTTGAACGAAGTTGCCAATGCATACCAATCCCTTCTTGACGAGATTGAGCAGTTGAGAAAGGTTACTCCCGAATTCAAGGCGGAGCAGGTTCTTGAAGTAGCCAAGAAAAAAATAGAAAAGTATTACCAGGAAAAGAAAAAGGAATTTGAAGAACTGGAAAAACACAAGCGTTCTGTTGAAGCAGAGATTGAAAACCTCAAGGTTATTCAAAAGAGAATGTTTGACAAGTTGAGGGTTACCATTCACGAACTTGTAGAACTTCTTGAGGAGTTAAAACCTGATGAAGAAGAGACTGAAAGTAAAGGTAGTTCCAAAAGCAAAGAAGCAGGAAGTAGTGAAGGAAGGGGAAGTGCTGAAAGTAAAGGTGAAGTCTCCTCCGGAGAAGGGGAAAGCCAACCAGGAACTGATAGAAATTCTGGCTGATTACTTTAACGTTTCTGTCCAAAGTGTTAAAATCGTTTCGGGCCAAACTTCAAGGTTAAAAATCGTGGAAATTTCAGAATAGGAGGTGTGCCTTGGCTTCCATAGACGTAAACCAAATAGCAAAAGGAATGAAATTGGAAATTGACGGTCAACCCTACGAAATTGTTGACTACGAACATGTAAAACCCGGTAAAGGTCAAGCATTCGCAAGGATAAAACTCAAAAACCTGAAAACAGGAAACGTCGTTGAAAAGACTTATAAGGTAGGAGAAAAACTGCAACTTGCGGACTTTGAAGAGAAAGAAATGGAATATCTCTACAACGACGGCGAATTCTACTACTTCATGGACAAGAAAACATACGAACAGGTTGAAATTTCTTCCGCAGTCCTTGGAGAAAAGGCAAAGTTTTTGAAAGAAAACTCGGACGTAATCGTTCAGTTTTTTAAAGGAGAAGCAATCTCCATCAAACTTCCCAAAAGCATAGTCCTAAAGGTTGTTGAGACAGAACCGGGATTTAAGGGAGACACGGTTACAAACGTCACAAAACCTGCAGTTCTTGAAACGGGTGCTGTCGTTCAGGTTCCTTTGTTCATTAACCCGGGAGACCTGATTAAGGTGAATCCCGAAACGGGTGAATACATAGAAAGGGTAAACGTTAAGTAGGAGGAAATTGTGGAAGTAGAAAAACTCAAGGAACTGCTAAAGTTTCTTGAATCCTCAGGTTTTGAAGAAGTTGAAATAGAGACAAAGGACCTAAAACTGAAAGCGAAATTGCGCACTTCAAAAGAAGAAGCAAAGAAAAGTCAAAAGGAAGAAAAAATTTCAGAACAACCCAAAGTTCACGGCGAAAAAGAAGAAAAAAACGAACTTCCACCGAACTATCACATCGTAAAATCCCCAATGGTTGGAACTTTCTACAGGGCTCCTCATCCGGGAGCAGAACCCTTTGTTAAAGAAGGAGACAGGGTTGAAAAAGGACAGGTTCTCTGCATCATAGAAGCCTTAAAAGTTATGAACGAAATAGAATCGGACGTTTCGGGCATCGTGAGAAAAATTCTCGTTGAAAACGGAGAACCGGTGGAATACGACCAACCACTCTTTTACATAGAAAAGGTCTAAAAATGTTCAAAAAAATCCTGATAGCAAACCGGGGAGAAATAGCGGTAAGAATTATAAGAACTTGTAGAGAACTCGGAATAAAAACTGTAGCGGTTTATTCAACCGCAGATAAAGACTCCCTACACGTTTACCTTGCGGACGAAGCGGTTTGTATTGGTGGAGCAAAGCCTCAGGAAAGTTACTTAAACATTCCGGCGATAATATCCGCTGCGGAAATAACCGGAGCGGACGCAATTCATCCCGGTTACGGCTTTCTGGCTGAAAATCCGAGTTTTGCAGAGATATGTTCCGCATGTGACATAAAGTTCATAGGACCCTCCCCCGAGTCAATGGTGTTAATGGGAGACAAAGCAAAAGCAAGGGAAACTGCGAAAAAAGCGGGAGTTCCGGTAATAGAAGGAACTTCAGCAATTGAAGACGTTAACGAAGCGATTAGAAAGTGCAAGGAATTAGGTTTCCCGCTTCTCGTAAAAGCGGTTCACGGGGGAGGAGGAAGGGGGATGAGGGTAATAAAAAGCGAAGAAGAAGCGGAAACTCTTATATCAACCGCAATGGCTGAAGCAGAAGCGGGATTTGGAAAAAAAGAGATATACCTTGAGAGACTATTGGAAAAGCCAAGACACATAGAAGTTCAAATCATTGCGGACGAACACGGAAACGTGTCCACCTTCGGAGAAAGGGAATGTTCCGTTCAAAGAAGACACCAAAAGGTTATTGAAGAAGCCCCTTCTCCCTTCGTTGACGAAGAGTTACGAAGGAAACTTTTGGACTCTGCCAGAAAACTCGCAAAGGAAATCCAGTATCGGGGAGCGGGAACGGTGGAGTTTCTCGTTGAACCCGACGGACGGTTTTACTTCATAGAGATGAACACGAGGATTCAAGTGGAGCATCCGGTAACAGAAATGGTAACCGGAGAAGACCTGATAAAACTTCAAATTTTGTCCGCACTCGGAGAAAGAATTGAAGAAAAAGACTATTCGCTGAACGGTTGGGCTATGGAGTTCAGAATAACTTGCGAGGACTACAAAAAAGGCTTTTTGCCAATTCCGGGAACCATTGAAAAACTGCTAATTCCCGGCGGATTCGGAGTAAGGGTTGATACTCACATTTACGAAGGCTACAAAGTTCCGGGATATTACGACTCACTGCTTGCCAAACTAATCGTCTGGGGCAAAACAAGAACCGAGTGTATAGCAAGAGCAAAAAGAGCACTGAAAGAATTTGTAATCAGCGGAAGTCTTGAAACCACCATTCATTTTCACGAAAAGATACTTGAAGACCCGGATTTTCTTTCTGGAAACCTTGACACCAAGATACTTGAGGATAAAATTTTGCCAAGAATACTGAAAGAATAAAAACCAACAACGAGGTTCCGATGTCAACAACAATAACAAAAACGGAAAAGGCAAAGAACTGGCTGAAAGAATACCTGAAAGAGTTTGGTGAATACACGGGCACTTACGACGAACTTTCTTCCCTTTCCGGCTATTCCCAGTATGTTATGAAAAAGGCTATTAAGGAACTGGAAGAGGAAGGAAAGGTTAAGTTTGAAATTTTGAAAGGGAAAGGAATTTCCGTAAAGTTCCTCGGAGAAAAGCAAAAAACAACGGAAGAACCCTCTAACGGTAAAAAGGGCGAAAGTGAAAAAGAGGAAAAACTTAAAAAGAAAGTATCTTTGCAGGACAGGGTGCTGAAGTCTCTTATCGGAAAAGAAGTCAAAATTTTCTTAATCAGCGGAACAAGGCTTGAAGGAACGTTGCTTGACTTTGATAACTTTACGCTTTCCATAACCGCTCCTAAGGGTAAATCTTTAATATACAAGCATGCAGTTGCTACAATACTCTATGAGTAAACGGTAATCGGGAGGAATCATGTTTGACATCGCGGACGAAACCATCCAGCCAGCGGTGATTAAAGTTGTCGGTGTCGGTGGAGGTGGAGGAAACGCCGTTGCGAGGATGTATGAAAAAGGAATTGAAGGGGTTGAATTTATAGCAATAAACACCGATGCTCAGGTTCTTTCAAGGCTTCAGGTTCCCGTGAAAGTTCAAATAGGAGAGAAACTTACCAGAGGTCTTGGAGCAGGAGGAAAACCGGAAATTGGCGAGCAGGCAGCCCTTGAAGACGAACCGAAAATCAGAGAGGTTCTTGAAGGCGCGGACATGGTCTTCGTGACTGCCGGAATGGGAGGAGGAACGGGAACCGGTGCTGCCCCGATAGTTGCAAAGATAGCAAAAGATATGGGAATTTTAACCGTAGGGGTTGTTACAAGACCCTTTGACTTTGAAGGAAGAAAGAGACACGAATATGCTGAAGCGGGAATCAAAAGGCTAAAAGAGTTCGTGGATACCTTGATGGTAGTTCCCAATCAAAAGTTGTTAACAATAGCCCCCGACGATATGAGCATCGTTAATGCATTTAAGTTGGCTGACAATGTTTTGTATCAAGCAGTAAAAGGAATTGCGGAAGTCATTACAAGACCGGGACTTATAAACCTTGACTTCGCAGACGTAAAAACCGTAATGCACAGCGGAGGATATGCCCTCATAGGTGTCGGAGAAGGAACGGGCGAAGACAGGGCTTTGACCGCTGCAAGAAAAGCAATTGACAATCCTCTCCTTGAAAACGTTCAAATAGAAGGAGCAAGCAGAATTCTTGTTAACATAACCGGAGGTAAGGACATTACCCTTGAAGAAGCACACACTGCAGCATCTCTCATTAAAGAAAGAGCGAAAAGAAACGATAACTTCTACTTCGGCGTAACGATTGACGAAAACCTTGAAGGTTCAATAGAGGTTACGGTCATTGCAACGGGCTTTGATGACAAAGGAAGACCCGTCGGCTTTACCGCAAAACCCGCAAGTTATACCTCCTATCAAACTCCGTTCACAACCAACAACGGAATTGAGCATCTTGAAATTGACAAAGAAATCAAAAAGATTCTGGAGGAACTGGAGCAAGGAAGCGATTAATGGTTGAGGGCTTAGTCGTTGAACGGGCAGGCCAAAAAATCGGAGTTCTTGCGGATGGAAAAATATACAGAGCAATTCCCCTCGGAAAGGTCAGGAAGAAAGAAAAGATATATGCGGGAGACAAAGTTTTCGGGAAAGTAGTGGGTTCAGACTTTGTCATTGAAAAGGTTTCAGAAAGAAAAAATCTCATTCCGAGACCTCCGATTGCAAACGTTGACAGAATCTTTCTTGTGGTCACTATAAAAGAACCCCCTTTCCAAAACTTTCTCCTTGATAACCTGCTCGTTGTTTATCACCATTTCGGCGTTGATTCCGTAATTGTTTTCAACAAGATTGATATCCTTGAAGACGAAGAAAAAAAAGAACTTGAAAGGTGGTCAGAAATTTACAGTAAGATTGGCTACACCGTTTTGCAAGTCAGTGCAAAAACCGGCGAAGGAATTGACAGTTTAGAAAACATTGCGGGCAGTGGGATTTCTGTCTTTGCAGGCCCTTCCGGCGTCGGAAAGAGCAGTCTCGTTTCCGCACTTACCGGAGAAAGTTTGAGAATCGGAGAAGTAAGCGAAAAAACGGAAAGGGGAAAGCACACCACGAGGGAAGTAAAACTCATAAGGTTCAAAGAAGGCTTCATAGGGGATTCCCCCGGTTTTTCCCGCGTTGAGGCTCTTAACTTTATGGACAAAAAGGAAGTTGCAAGATACTTTCCGGAATTTTTAGAATGTAAGTGCAAGTTCAGTAGTTGCTTGCACCTTGGAGAAGAAGGATGCGAAGTGATTGAAAAGGTGAAGTCCGGCGAAATTTCGTGTGAAAGGTATAAAAGTTATTTAAAAATGCTGAAAACGTTTGCGGATTGGCTCTCAGAAGTTGAGGGGTGTAAGGATTGAAAGCGGTAACGACTCAAACCTTCTTTGAGAAAAAGAAAAAGGGAGAAAAAATAGTCGTTCTTACCGCTTATGACTTCCTATTTGCAAAGTTCTTGGACGAAGAGGGGGTTGATGCAATTCTCGTCGGAGATTCCCTCGGAATGATAGGACTCGGATATCCCACAACGATACCGGTTTCAATGGAGGAGATGATTCACCATACGAAAGCAGTGGTCAGGGCAAGGAAAAGGGCAATGGTAATTTTTGACATGCCGTTCCTTTCTTACCAGACCGGAATCAAAGATGCAATTTACAACGCAGGAAGGGCGTTAAAGGAAACGGGGTGTGATGCGGTAAAGATTGAGGGAGGAAAAGAAATCACGGATACGATAAAGGCTCTCGTTGATGCGGGCATTCCGGTTATGGGTCATGTAGGTCTTCAACCTCAAAAAGTAAAAGTCATCGGTTCTTACAGACTTGTCGGAAAAGGAAATGAGGCGGACAGGGTTGTTGAGGATGCGATTTCAATCCAAGAGGCCGGAGCTTTTGCGATAGTCCTTGAAAAAATTCCGAAAGAACTGGCGAAAAAGATAACGCAAACACTTGAAATTCCGACCATAGGAATCGGAGCGGGTAAATTCTGTGACGGTCAGGTTCTCGTTCTTCATGACATGCTGGGCCTTTTTGAAGAGTTTAAGCCGAAGTTTGTAAAGCGCTACGCCGAACTCGGAAAGGAAGTAAGAAGGGCAATCAGAACGTTTATTAAAGAAGTTAAGGAAGGAACGTTTCCCTCCGATGAACACTCCTACTGAAGTTCTTTCCGCACAAGACGTTTCAAAGAAATACGGAAAAAGATGGGTGTTGAAAGATGCCAAGTTGTCCCTTTTTAAAGGAAAAACCGTTGGAGTAGTGGGCGAAAGTGGTTCGGGAAAGACCACTCTTGCAAACATCCTCCTTGACCTGACACCTCCAACTTCCGGTAAAGTTCTCTTCAAGGGAAAAGACATCAAAGAACTTGATAGGAAAGAATACAAAAAGTTCAGGTTATCCGTGCAGGCGGTTTTCCAAAACCCTCAAAGTTCCTTAAATCCCAAAATGAGAATATGGGAAATCGTTACGGAAGGACTGGTTGTAAACAAAATTCTTACAAGAAAACCGGAACTTATTGAAAAAGCAAGAAAATTGCTAATTCAAGTCGGAATCAAAGAGGACTTCCTTGAGAAGTATCCTCATCAACTTTCCGGAGGACAGAAACAAAGAGTAGCAATAGCCAGGGCTTTGGCTATGAACCCTGAAATAATCATTGCGGACGAACCCACCGCTTCCCTTGACGTTTCCGTTCAGGCTCAAATAGTTAACCTCTTTCTTGAAATTCAGGAAAAATACGGCGTCGGATACCTTTTCATCTCCCATTCCCTTGCGGTAATTGATGCAGTAAGCGATGAAGTAGCAGTTATGTATGGAGGACGCATAGTAGAATACGGAAAAACTTCCGAAGTTTTCAAAAATCCGCTACATCCTTACACGAAGCTACTCCTCGGTAAAATTGACGCTCCCGACGGATTCCCTGACGAGTTCGGTTGTCCTTTTTTTAGCAGATGCCCTTACAAGAAAAAAGCCTGCAAGGATTACGACCTAAAGCCCGTTGGAAGAGAAGGAAGACTCGTAAGGTGCATTCTTTTCGGTTAGGTT
>CAZZKT010000056.1:0-7543 GCA_964654625.1 uncultured bacterium | reverse complement strand
GAAACATTCTTTTTCAGAGGAAATTTTATGAAACTTTGGGTTTTGAGTCTTGGGTGTCCCAAGAATTGGACCGATACTGAAGAAATAGTTGGAACTTTGGAAAAATACGACAAAAATTTTGAACTAACAGAAGATCCAAAGAAAGCAGACATTTTGCTCATAAATACCTGTGCCTTTATACAGCCAGCAGTGGAAGAGTCTATTGATGAAATTCTTGAAGCAATTGAGATTAAAACCAAGTTTCCCGAAAAGAAAATTATCGTGGCCGGTTGTTTGTATCAGAGGTATGGAAAAGAACTTGTTAAAGAACTGCCAGAAATTGACAAGTTTGTAGGAATTAACGAACTGGAACAAGTGATTCAATACTTGCTTGGAGTAAAAGTTTCCAGAAAAACGATGCAAAAGTTGAGAAAGATTTTAACTCCTCCTCATATCGCATATTTGAAAATAGCAGAAGGATGTTCCAATTGGTGCAGTTATTGCACCATACCCTTGATAAGAGGCAACTTAAAAAGCAGGGAAATTTCTGATTTGGTTCAAGAAGTAGAAATTCTTGCAGAAAAGGGAGTAAAAGAACTCTACATCGTGGCTCAAGACATCACTTCTTACGGAAAAGATTTTGGAATGGAACAAGGATTGTTAGACTTACTCAGGAAAATTGAAAAGGTAAAAGGCATAAAATGGATTAGGTTAATGTATGCCTATCCCTCAGGAGTAAGCGACGAACTTGTGGAACTTATTGCAAACTCTGAAAAAATAGTGAAATACATTGACATTCCTTTCCAGCATGTAAACGATAAAGTGCTCAAAACAATGGAACGGCGTTACACGAGAAAATTCATAGAAAATCTCATTGAGAAGTTAAGGAAAAAGATTCCCGAAATTACGATTAGAACTACATTTATAGTCGGTTTTCCGACAGAGGGGAGAAAAGAGTTTAAAGAACTTTGCAAATTTTTGAAAGATTTTGAACTTGATTGGGTAGGTTTCTTTAAATTTTATAGAGAAGAAGGAACAAAAGCCTACTCGCTTGGTGATATTAGCGAGGAAGAAAAGAATGAAAGACTTCAAGAGGTTCAGGAAATTCAAGAAAAAATTTATGAAAAGAAACAAAAAAATCTTATTGGTAAAGAATTTACCCTCCTGGTTGATAAAAAAAGCGAAGAACTTCCAGGATATGTAGAAGCAAGAAGTTACAAAAGTGCCTACGAAGTAGATGGTGTGGTATTTCTTAAGGGTGATTTTCCGTCTGGAACTTTTCTCAAAGCCAGGCTTAAAGAACCAATAACGCCAACTGATTTCATCGGTGAAATGTTATAATTTCTTCTAAACATTTCAGCAAGAGAGGGGAAGAAAGCATGAAAAGGAGGGTTGTAATTACAGGAATTGGAGTAGTTTCTCCGATAGGTAGCGACGTAAAGACATTTTGGGAAAACGCAATTTCCGGAAAGTCTGGTATTAGAAGGATTACGAAGTTCAACCCGGAAGGTTTTCCCGTGCAGATAGCAGGAGAGGTAAAAGATTTTAATCCCGAAAAGTATTTTGATAAAAAGGAAATAAGAAGGACCGACCCCTTCATTCAATTTGCGATTGCCGCTTCCGTTCAGGCAGTTGAAGATTCAGGGCTTCTTGATTCCAAATTTGACCCGGAAAGAGTCGGAGTTTTAATAGGTTCAGGAATTGGAGGACTCACCACCATTGAAACCCAGTATCAAATTTTGATTGAAAAGGGTCCGAGAAAAATCTCTCCATATTGCGTTCCGATGGAAATAATCAACATGGCTTCGGGTCTTGTTTCAATAAGGTTCGGATTTAAAGGCCCGAACATATCCGTCGTTACAGCTTGTGCCACCGGAACTCACGCAATCGGAGAGGCTTACAGAACCATCCTTTACGGTTCTGCGGACGTAATGATTGCGGGTGGAGCGGAAAGTTGCATAACACCTTTAAGCGTTGCAGGTTTTGCATCTGCAAGGGCTTTGTCCACAAGGAACGATGAACCCGAGAAAGCAAGCAGACCTTTTGAGAAAAACAGGGATGGTTTTGTAATGGGAGAGGGTGCGGGAATTGTGGTTCTTGAAGAATACGAACATGCCAAAAAGAGAGGAGCAAAAATTTACGCAGAAATCGTCGGTTACGGAACGAGCGGAGATGCTTACCACATGACCGCTCCGGCTCCTAACGGAGAAGGGGCAAAAAGGGCAATGCTGAACGCTTTAAAGGATGCGGGAATTTCTCCGGAAGAAATTGACTACATTAACGCGCACGGAACTTCAACCAAGTTGAACGACCTTTACGAGACCATAGCGATAAAAGAAGTTTTTGGAGAACACG
This sequence comes from uncultured bacterium, assembly GCA_964654625.1. GTDB lineage: Bacteria > Aquificota > Aquificia > Desulfurobacteriales > Desulfurobacteriaceae > CAZZKT01. Next base: position 5,209 of record CAZZKT010000056.1, on the reverse strand, counting down.
CATACAAGATAGGAATAAGTAGTCTAAAGTCTATGATAGGACACCTGCTCGGTGCTGCCGGAGGTGTTGAATCGGTAGCGAGCGTTTTAACCATACATACCGGGATAATTCCCCCGACCATAAACTACGAAGAGAAAGACCCAGAATGTGACCTTGATTATGTTCCGAACGTTGCAAGGGAACAGAAGGTTAACTATGTTTTGAAAAACTCTTTCGGATTCGGAGGAACAAACGCCTGCCTTGTGTTCAAAAAAGTTTGAGGAACTTGAAAGGAACATCGGATACACCTTTAAAGACAAAAAACTGTTAGAAACCGCTTTCATTCATCCTTCCTATGCTTTTGAAAAAAGAATGGGCAGAAACTATCAACTTCTTGAGTTTTTGGGTGATGCGGTCGTTGAGTTGATAGTCAGCGAACACTTGATAAAAAGGTTTCCCCAAGAAAGCGAAGGGGAACTTTCTCAAATGAGGTCTTTTCTGGTGAGCGAAAGAGTTCTTTCCGCACTTGCCAAAAGTTGTGGTCTCCATTCGTTCGTTCTTCTTGGAAAGGGTGAAGAACTTACGGGAGGAAGGGAAAAAGAGTCAATACTTTGTGATGTTTTTGAGGCTTTGTTCGGTGCAATCTACCTTGACGGAGGATACGAAAAGGCAAAGGAGGTCTTTGAAAAGAACTTTTTGAACAAAATGTGGGAAATTTTTGAAAACATTTCTTACAAAGACCCCAAAAATCAACTTCAGGAGATATCCCAAAGAATTTTCAAGCAAAATCCGGAATACGAGGTTATTTCGGAAGAAGGACCTCATCACAAAAAGAAGTTCACCGTTATTTGTCGCGTTGACCGCTTTTCCACACTTGGAACGGGAAATTCTAAAAAGGAAGCGGAAAGAGACTCTGCAAGAAAAATGTTAGAACTTCTGGAGGAAAAAGGTGTGGCCAAAGGTTAATCTGGTGCTTGCTTCTTCGTCTCCGAGAAGGATTGAAATCCTCAAAATGGTCAACGCAAACTTTAGGGTTATCCCTCCGGAAAATGTTGAAGAAGAAAGATTCGGACAACCGGAAGAAATAGCGATGGTAAATGCCAAAAGGAAGGCTTTGAGCGTTTTAGAGAAGGCAGAACCGGGCGAGTTGGTAATCGGGGCGGATACGCTCGTGGTTCTCGGGAACGAAGTGATTGGAAAGCCAAGGAACGAATCAGAAGCGGTAGAAATGTTAAAGAGACTTTCTGGAAGAACTCACAAGGTAATAACGGGAATATGTGTTGCCAGCAAAAAGAAAGTTTTAACGGACTTTGTTGAAAGTCTTGTAAAGTTTAAAAGACTCAGCGGAAACGAAATCGTAAAATACGTTGAAACAAAAGAACCTCTTGATAAGGCCGGGGCATATGGCATTCAGGGAATCGGAGCACTGATAGTGGAGGAAATTCGGGGAGATTTTTTCAACGTTATGGGTTTACCAATAAGCAGAATATACGATATACTTACCCTTGAGTTTTTGTAAGGAGTTTGAGATGGAAATGGGAATTCTGACGACGGGAGTTGCAATATTCTTCTCGTTTTCCGGAATGCTCGTAGGTTATCTTTTGGGAAGAGGAGACAGGGAAGAAATTGCCTACATAGAAATTGAAGAAGGTTTTTCTCGGCTCAAAACCTCAATTGAGGAACTTCAGGAATACTTTAACAAGTGTAAAGAGGTAAAGGAAGAAGAGATTGAGGCAAAACTTGAAAAAGTGAAGAACAATTTTGAAGAACTGAAACTTAAAGTTTTGTCCTTGAGAATAACTCCTGCCATTCAGAAAACTATTGAAGAAATCAGCAGTGCTTTTGTAAAGTTTACCGCTAATCTTCCAGAAATTGACGAATCGCTCCTTGTTCAGATTAACGACAATCTGCTAATCGTTCGCTCCGACCTTGAGAGACTTCTCATTGAGGAAAGGGAAAAGAAAAAAGAGCCGGAAGTTCCGGTTGAGAAAATAAAAGAACTTTTAAAGGAAGTTAAGTCTCTAAACGAAGAACTGTTGAAAACCGAACTTAACGCTCTTTCCGAGTCCATAAAGGGCAACCTTAAAGAAGAAGTGGTAAAAGCACTTGACAGACAAGTTTTGACCTCAAAGAAACTTGCACAGGTTGTTTCAAACATTTTGAAAGAGGTTGAAAGATGAGGCTCCTTTATGTGGATGAAAGAAAGACGTGGCACACTCTAATGGAAAAAGTGTTGGTTCCGAGGGGTTATGAAGTTGAACACGCTTTTTCCGTGGAAGAAGCGGTAGAAAAGATAAAAGAGGGAAAGGCGGACATAGTCATTATAGACTTTTCCATTAAAGCCGAAAACATACTTGAACTACTCAAGGCTATTAAGGAGTTTCAAATTCCCTTCCTCGTCTTCGGATACGAATCAATGGGCTTCGGGGCGGAAAGACTCAAAGACTTCGGAGTGGATTCGGTGCTGACGAAACCCTTTACCGTTGAAGACTTACTCGGTGTCTTAAACGAACTCAAAGAAAGGGTAAGAGAAAAAGAAGTCAAACCTGAGGAAAAAGAACTCCAGCAGGTAGAAGAGGTTTCCGAGGAAGAAACGAAGGAAGAAGAAAAACCTTCCGTTCAGGTTTCGCAGGAAACCGTTGAAAGGATAATAAGGGAAGTGGCTTGGGAAGTCATACCAGAACTTGCGGAAAAGATTTTGAGGGAGGAAATTCAAAAACTTATCAAAAGCAGACTTGCGGATGTATAGGGTCGGCCTCGGTTTTGACGCTCACAGGTTTTCAAAGGGCAGGAAACTGATAATCGGCGGAGTTGAAATACCGCACGAGTATGGTTTGCTCGGACATTCGGACGCAGACGTTTTACTGCATGCGATTTGCGATGCGATGCTCGGGGCGGTCGGGGAAAGAGACATCGGTTTCCACTTTCCGGACAAAGACCCTAAATACAAGGGGATTTCAAGTAAGGTTTTGCTCAAAGAGGTTCGCAAAATCGTTGAAGGAAAAGGATTTACCGTTGAAAACCTTGACTGCACAATCATTGCTCAAGAACCGAAAATTTCTCCCTTTGTTGATAAAATGAAAGAAACAATCTCCGGAATCCTTGAAATTGATAAAAGCAGAATTTCCATCAAGGCAACTACTACCGAAGGAATGGGTTTTACGGGAAGGAAAGAAGGAATAGCGGTGATTGCAGTCGTATTACTAAAAAGTGCAGGGGTGGAAAATGGAGACGGTTCTTGACATCAACGAAATAATGAAAATCATTCCTCATCGTTACCCTTTCCTGCTGGTTGACAGGATAGTGGAACTCGTTCCAAAAGAAAGGATTGTCGGAATTAAAAATGTCACCATGAACGAACCCTTCTTTCAAGGGCATTTTCCCGGACATCCGGTTTTTCCGGGAGCGCTCTTGATTGAAGCAATGGCACAGGTCGGTTGCGTTCTTATGTTTAAGTCTTTTGATATTGACCCGAAAGAGTATGTGGTTTACTTCATGGGCATTGACAAAGCACGCTTCAGAAAACCCGTATTTCCGGGAGACACGGTGAAGTTTGTTCTTGAACCTTCCGTGATAAAGAAGAGAATGTCAAAGATGACCGGAAAGGCTTTCGTAGAGTCAAACCTTGTTTGCGAAGCAGAAATAATGGCAATGATAACAAAGAGAAATGGTTAAAGTTCATCCCCTTGCAGTTGTTGAAAAGGGTGCGGAACTTGACGAAGGCGTTGTAGTAGAACCTTTTGCTTACATCGGTTCCAACGTAAAGGTGGGAAAAGGCACTTTAATTAAAAAAGGAGCGGTCATTGAAGGAGACACGGAAATAGGCGAGGAGTGCGTTATCTACAGTGCCACCATAGGAACAGCCCCCCAAGACCTTAAATACAAGGGAGAACCTTCAAAGGTCAAAATAGGCAACAAGGTTGTCGTGAGAGAATACGCAACGATTCACAGGGGAACGGAAGGGGGTGGCTTAATAACCGAAATAGATGACAACGTTTTGATAATGGCTTACGTTCACATTGCCCATGACGTTAAGGTCGGAAAGAACGCAATAATTGCAAATGCGGTTCAGGTTGCAGGACACGTTGAAATAGGAGAATTTGCAGTCATCGGAGGACTTTCGGGAATTCACCAGTTTGTCCGCATAGGAAAACACGCAATGATTGGAGGGGCTTCTGCAGTCCACAGGGATGTTCCGCCCTTCACGGTAGCCCAAGGAAACAGGGCAAAACTTGAAGGTATTAACATCATAGGACTAAAGCGTAGGGGTTTTTCAAGAGAAGTCATTAAAGACCTTACCACCGCTTTTGAGATGGTCTTCAAGACGGACGAACCCCTGCAGGTTTCTTTGAAAAGGATTGAAGAAGAATTTTCCGAAGTTCGGGAAGTTCTTGAATTTGCCGAATTCATCAGGAACACGAGGAGAGGCATTTGCCCCGCGTAAAACTCTCCGACACCTCAAACAAACTTGTCTTTTTGGGAACCGCCGGAGCAAGATACGTTGCTTTCGGAGGTTTGAGACAGGCTGGAGGAATATTTGTTAATACAAGTGACACGAGCATTCACATTGACCCGGGACCCGGGGCGTTTGTTTACGGTTTAAAAAAAGGAATTAAGTTTTCGGAACTTGATGCCATCTTCGTTTCCCACAGACACCTTGACCACTGTGCGGATGTTAATCATCTGATAGAAGCAATTACGCTCGGCGGCAAAAGAAAAAAAGGAATTCTTTTGTGTCCCGAGGATGTTATTTCCGAAGACCCGGTAGTTTTGAAATACACCATGAACAATCTTGAAAGCGTTAGGGTGGTTTCTGCCGGTGAAAGGGTCAAAGTGAAAAATGTTGAGATTGAATTTCCGGTTGAACATGTTCACGGTGTAAAAACGCTCGGATGCATTATTCACGGAGAAGTAAAAATCGGCTACATTACGGATACTGCTTACTTTGAAGGTCTTGAAAAGTTTTATGTTTCTGCAAAGGACGTTCTGATAATAAATACTACGACTTACAAAAAGAATCCGAACATTTACCACCTCTGCCTTGAAGAAGCGGAAAAAATTATCGGTTACATAAAGCCGAAACTGGCAATACTCACCCACTTCGGAAGAACGATGCTCTTTGCAAAGCCGTGGGAGATAGCACAGAGTTTGAGTAAAAAACTCGGAATAAAGGTGGTTTCCGCTTACGACAACATGGTCGTTGACCTTTCACAATATTAACGGACTGACT
>CAZZKT010000055.1:0-7606 GCA_964654625.1 uncultured bacterium | reverse complement strand
CCGGCGTCTCTTTCATCGTCGGAATAAAGGCTTTTGAAAACCTCATTTCTTCCTCACCGGAGGTTCGTTTTAAACTGCTGAAAGATTTTAACAAAAAAATAACCCCGGGCAGAAAATTCTGCCCGGGGAAGGTATCCGCAAGAATAAGAACTTAAACTCCTTCCGGCCTTTTGACGTCGTAAAGGATGTCGTCCCAGGGATGTCTGTAAAGGGGCATTGCAAGGCGTTTTTCGTCAAGGATGTGTCCGATAAATCCGATGGAACGGCCGAGAACGAAGAATGCGTTGAACGCTCCTGCTTCAATGAGTTCGTCTATTTCTTCTTCCTTGAATCCGAGGCTCCTGAACATGTCAACGAGTAGCACTCCGATTGTTCCGTCAACGTTTAGAATCAGGTTTTCTTTCTTGGCTGTCGTCACTTTTTCTACTTCAAGGGCGTAGTCAAGGAGTTCCGTAGATGGGAAGTGTTTTCTGGCGTATTCTTTAAGGAGTTCAACCCTCTTGTCCGGGTTCTTCGTTGACTTGATTCTGTGTCCGATTCCGGGAATTGGTTTCTTTTCAACCTTCTTCATGTATTCTACGAATTCAAAGGGGTCCATACCTTTTTCCTTTGCCATCTTGAAGTATTTTGCAGCACCGTCAATCGCTCCTCCGAAGCGAGGACCGATTGTAAGAATAGCGGTTGCAAGACAGGACATAAGGTCTTTTCCGGCTCTTGCGGTAACTTTTGCGTTGTGGGCTCCGGAAACTGCAGGGCCGTGGTCCGCAACAATCTTTATTACCATGTCAATAAAGTCCGAAGCCCACTTCGGGAACTTGCGCTTGAACCACAGCAATCCTATAACGTCAGCGATGGTGTAGCCCTTTTCAACAACTTCGGAAATCGGCACACCGCAGTAGGTTGCTTCTTCTCCCCTGTCGTCAGAAATGGTGCAAACAAAGTTGGTCGGTCTTCTGATTTTTCCTTCTTTCAAAGCCTTTGCGTAGTCTTCCGGAATCGGCGGAACTTCGGGTTCTTCAATTTCCTCAATTTCTCCTTTCGCTTTAAGGTCCTCGTAAACCTGCTTGATTAGTTTCGGAATGTCGTTGAAAGAGTCCGGCACCAAAGCACCTGCTTCCCTTAATGCCAAGTTCTTTGCGTCCGCGGTTTCTCTTTCCGCTCCTGCTTTTGCTCCCGCGTGTCCGAACTGAACTTCTCCGCCGAAGTGCTTTGCTATGGTTCCTATGCACCAAGCTATGACGGGTTTTGTAATGAGACCTTTCTTCAAAGCCTCTACTACCTTGTATTCAAGTTCTCCTCCCACCTCTCCGAGCATTACCATAAACTTGACCTTCGGGTTCTTTTCAAACCTTAAAAGGTGGTCAAGGAAGTCGGAACCCGGGAATCTGTCTCCGCCGATTGCTATTCCCTCAACGACTCCGTCCGCATTTCTTGCTATGATGTTTGAAAGTTCGTTGAACAATCCTCCGGAACGGGTGACGAGTCCGCAGGAACCCGGTCTGTGGAGTTTTGACTTAACGATGTTTTGTAACGTTCCTCCCGCATTTCCTATTCTGAAAGCACCGGCACAAATACCTCCGACTGTGGCGGGTCCTATAATCCACTTGTTGAGTTGTTTTGCCTTGTCTCTCATGTATCTTGCGAACCTTTCAGGAATACCCTCCGCGGTAATTGCTATCGTCCTTATGGTCGGGATTTCAAGGGCTTCCATCGTAACGTCAAAAGCGGTTCTGAAGGAAGCAAAGTTAACGAGAACGTCCGCTTCGGGATGAGCGTTTGCAGCTTCGGTGGTGGAACGATAAAGGGGTATCATGATTTCTTGAGTTCCGTAGAAGAACTTTTCAAACTTCCTGCTCTGGGTCGGGGCTACGATTGCAACGATGGAGGGAGAGCGTCCCACCAAGTAATCATAGTCAAGCATTCTCTGAATGGCGTTTCTGTTCAAGTTCCAAAAAATGGCTTTAGTTTCTCTATCAAACAGCAGGTAATCCGGTTTTTTTGCCATCTTTCTCCTCCTTTTTAAGGGTTATTCCTCAAGAGCCATTCTTACGATTTCCGTCATGTGAAGTTCTGGTCCGTAAACCTCTATGGGCAGACCGAGTTCTTCCGCAGCCTTTTTAATCCTTGCAAGACCTACTTCGTAGTTCGGACCTCCCCTTCTAACGTAAATCTTGACACCGACTTCCCTCATCTTTTCCGCATACTCTTTAAAGGCATCAATGATTCCGTCAAAGGTCTTTGCAACATCCGTAAAGTTCGCTATTGCTCCGCCGATGATGAGTATTTTTGGCCTTCCTTCCGGGTCTTTTTCCCTCGTCATAAGGTCAAGAAGGGTTTTAACGTATTCCCTGGTTTCCGCACGGGACGGGTTTCCGGAATATTCTCCGTAGTTTGCCAGTTCTTTTACGTATCCGAGGTCTGCAATGGTGTCCGCATAAACTACGGATGCCCCACCACCTGCAACGAGCGTCCACACCCTTCCTTTCGGGTTCAGGATTGTGAGTTTTAGGGAAGCACCAGACTTTTCGTCCATTTCCTTTATGTATTTTTCTTCCGGAGTCAGTTCCCTTCCGAATCCTGCCGGGAATTCAATTTCTCCCCACTTCCTTCCGGCAACGAACTGAGCGGTGTCATCAAGCCTTCCGACAAAGTCAAGAGGATAAACCTGCTTTCCTTTCATAACGAGAGGGTTGATTTCAAGGTATGTAAAGTGCATGTCTTTGAAGAACTTGTAAAGTCTTTTTACAAACTCAACGTAGTCTTTGTTGTCCTTCAGTTCTTCGGGAACGTTTTCTTCAATAAGTTTTTCTGCGGTTTCATCATCCGCAAGAACGGGAATGACAACTTCTTTTACCTTGTCCCAGTTTTCTTCAATCTCTATTCCGCCGTAAGCGGACATGTAAACGTGGTCTCCGTCGTCTCCCAAAGTGATTGCAACGTAATATTCCTCTTCCGGACTGTGGGGAATGCAAGGTTCAATGATGAAGTGGGTAAGTTTCCCTCTGTTGCCCTTTATTTCTACCTCTTCGCTCATCTTTTGCCTAATCCAGTTCTTCACCGTTTCGTAGTCAACATCACAAGGTTTTTCTTTCTTGTAAAGTATCAAGCCGAGTTTACCCCTTTTTCCGAACAGCATGTCCGGCTTTGCCACCAACGGCTTTTCAAGTAGCCAGGGATGTTCTTTGGGCAGTTCGTCAAGGTTGGTTTCGGGGGTAACAAGAACCGACTTGAAGTCATACTCAAACGGTTCAAAGTAGTCCTTCCAGTTTCTTGCCATTATCCTTTTTCCGTCATACTCTCTGATTCCCCTTTGAGCCATGCTCTTCCTCCGTTAAAAGTGTTTTTAAAGGTTGTCTATGATTTCGTTGAAGGTCTTTGATGGTCTCATAGCCTTTGTCGTCTTTTCGTCGTCGGGCAGGTAATATCCGCCAAGGTCCTTCGGAGAACCTTCCGTTGCCCTGATTTCTTCAAGGATTTTTTCCTCGTTTTCCGCAAGTTTTTGGGCAACCGGCTTGAAGATTTTTGCAAGTTCTTCGTCTTCCGCTTGATTTGCAAGTTCTTCAGCCCAGTAGCGGGCAAGCCAGTAGTGGCTTCCGCGGGTGTCAAGTTGACCCACTTTGCGCTTCGGAGTTCTGTCTTCGTCAAGGTATCTTTCAACCGCTTTTGAAAGAGCGTCCGCCATAACGAGAATCTTCTTGTTAGAACTTCCGGACTGCTTGTAAGCAAGTCTCAACGCTTCTACGAGGGCGAGGAACTCTCCCAAGGAATCCCATCTCAAGTGTCCTTCTTTTACGAACTGCTGAACGTGCCTCGGAGCAGAACCTCCTGCACCGGTTTCAAACAGACCTCCTCCGGCAATCAAGGGAACGATTGAAAGAGCCCTTGCGCTCGTTCCGACTTCAATAATCGGGAAGAGGTCCGTAAGGTAGTCCCTCAAAACGTTTCCTGTAACCGCAATTGTGTTGAGTCCCTTGCGAAATCTCTCAAGGGTAAACTTCATAGCCTCTCTCGGCGGTTTTATGAACCACTCAACGTCCGAAAGGTCATAGTTTTTGAGTTCTCTTTCAACTATCCTGATTAACTGCTTGTCGTGAGCCCTGAAGTTGTCAAGCCAGAAAACGATTGGATATCCCGTTTCTTTTGCCCTGTTAACTGCAAGTTTAACCCAGTCCTTTATTGCAATTCCCTTCGTGTGGCAGCTTCTGTAAATGTCTCCCTTTTCAACCTCGTGTTCCATGAGAACGTTTCCGTCTTCGTCAACAATTCTGATTGTTCCGTCGTCAGGAGCGAAGAACGTTTTGTCGTGGGAACCGTATTCTTCCGCTTTCATTGCCATAAGTCCAACGTTTTGAACGGTTCCAACCTTTGCAGGGTCAAACTGTCCGCGGACTTTAACGTCTTCAACGATTTCGGCATACATGGTTGCATAACTGCGGTCGGGAACGGTGATTACGCAGTCATACGTGTTTCCATCGGGTCCCCAAGCCTTGAGTCCGTTCTTTATAACCGTTGGAACGGAATTGTCAATGATTACGTCGTTGGGCCTGTGAAGGTTCGTAATTCCCCTGTCGGAGTCAACCATATACATTGCGGGGCGTTCTTTGTAAATCTCTTCAATGGTTTTCTTGATTTCCTCTTGTTTTTCCGGAGGAAGTTTGGAAAGTTTGTTTTCAAGGTCTATGAGTCCTTTGTTCGGGTCAAATCCGATTTCTTCAAGTTCTTTGCCGTGCTTTTCAAACAACTTTTTGAAGTAAACCCTTATCGCATCTCCGAAAATCACGGGGTCAGATACGCGCATCATCGTTGCTTTAACGTGAAGGGAAAAGAGAATGTCCTTTTCCTTTGCATCCTCAAGGACTTCTTCAAAGAACTCACGCAACTTCTTCCTGCTCATAAACGTTCCGTCAACAACGTCTCCCTTTTCAACTTCAATTTCCTTCAAAACGGTCACGTTTCCGTTCTTGTCAACGAACTCGTATCTAATCTTTCCGTCCTTTTCTATGACCACGGACTTTTCGTGTTCGTAGAAGTCTCCTGACTTCATGTAAGCAACATAACTTTTTGACTTCGGAGAAACTGGTTCAAGTTTGTGAGGATGCTTTCTCGCATAGTTTTTAACGGGTTCTGCAATTCTCCTGTCGGAGTTACCCTGTCTTAAAATCGGGTTAACAACACTTCCGATGCACTTGTCGTATTTTGCCCTTGCCTGTTTTTCTTCTTCCGTTTGTGGATTTTCCGGAAAGTCCGGAAGGTTGTAGCCCTTTTCCTGAAGTTCCTTTATGGTATCAATCAACTGAGGAACGGATGCGGAAATGTTCGGCAACTTCATAATGTTTGCTTCGGGCTTGTGAACGAGTTCTCCAAGATAAGCAAGGTCGTCGTTCACATATCCGAACTGGGCAAGAACCCTTCCGGCAAGGGAAATATCCCTTAACTCAACTTCTACTCCGGCATGCTTTAAAAATCCCCTTACGATTGGAAGCAAAGAGTAGGTTGCAAGCATAGGTGCTTCGTCGGTTTTCGTCCAGATGATTGTCGGCTTGTTGGCCATTTTAGCCCTCCTTTACGCCTTGTTTTTCTGCTCAAACTTCTGTTTGACGTATGCAAGAACACCGCCAGCCTTGATGATGTTTACCTGCCTTTCGTTAAGACCGTGCTTTGTCGGAATGCTAATTCCTTTTGTTCTGTTGATGACAGTGATGATGTTGTCCTCCCCGGCGGAGAAGTTTGAAACGTCTATTTCAAGAACGTCTCCTTGCTCAATCTTATCATAATCTTCCGGATTGACAAACACCAAGGGCAAGATTCCAAAGTTTATGAGGTTTGCGTGGTGGATTCTTGCAAAAGATTTGGCAATTACCGCTTTTATTCCGAGATACATCGGACACAGTGCTGCGTGTTCCCTTGAAGAACCTTGTCCGTAGTTTTCTCCGCCTACGATGATACCTCCGCCCTTTTCTTTTGCCCTCTTTGCAAAGTTTTCGTCAACGATGGAATAAACATACTCGGAAATTGCAGGAATGTTTGAACGGAGCGGAAGAATCTTTGCTCCTCCCGGGATGATGTGGTCCGTTGTAATGTTATCTCCGACCTTGAGGAGAACTTCTCCTTCAATCTTGTCTCCCAGAGGTTCTTTGTATCCTACATAGTTAATTGTCGGGCCTTTGTAAACTTCAACCTCTTCGGGATAAGCGGAAGGAGCGTAAATCATTGAATCGTCCGTAATGAACTTTTCCGGCATAAAGACTTTAATCTCTTCAAGACCAAGACTTCTCGGGTCGGTAATTACGCCCTTCATTGCAGTTGCTGCTGCCGTTTCCGGGGAAGCGAGGTAAACTTTTGCATCCTTTGTTCCGGAACGTCCCTTAAAGTTCCTGTTAAACGTTCTTACGGATACTCCTCCGGAAGGTGGAGCAAATCCCATTCCTATGCAAGGACCGCAAGCACATTCAAGAATTCTGAAGCCAGCCCTCAGGAACGTTTCAACGTATCCCTCCTTGTCCATCATAAGGAGAACTTGCTTTGAACCCGGGGAAATTGCAGCGGACACCATCGGATGAACCCTTGCACCGGTTTGTCTGAACATTTCGCCTACCATCTTAAGGTCTCTGTAAGAAGAGTTGGTGCAAGAACCTATTGCAACTTGGTGAACCTTGAGTCCTTCAATTTCTTTAACCTTTTTCACGTTGTCCGGCATATCAGGGCAAGCAATGAGGGGTTCAAGTTCGGACAGGTCAATGTCAATGACCTCGTCGTATTCTGCATCAGGGTCTGCCTCAAGGGGTCTCCACTGGGATTCCCTTCCTTGAGCCTTCATAAAGAGGTATGTCTGTTCGTCGCTCGGGAAGATTGAAGTGGTTGCTCCGAGTTCTGCTCCCATGTTTGTAATGGTCGCCCTTTCCGGAACGGTGAGATACTTTACGCCTTCTCCTCCGTATTCAAAGACTTTTCCGAGTCCTCCTTTAACGGAGAGCCTTCTCAAGAGTTCAAGAATGATGTCCTTTGCGGAAACGAAAGGTTTAAGTCTTCCGTGAAGATTGACTCTTACGACCTTTGGCATTCTCAGGTAAAACGGTTCTCCGGCCATGGCAAGTGCTACGTCCATACCTCCTGCACCGATTGCAAGCATTCCTATACCGCCGGCCGTTGGTGTGTGAGAGTCCGAACCAAGAAGGGTTTTTCCGGGAACTGCAAACCTTTCAAGATGAACCTGATGGCATATTCCGTTTCCTGCCTTTGAGAAATAAATGCCATACTTTGCTGCTACCGTTTGCAAGAAAAGGTGGTCGTTAGCGTTTTCCGGTCCTCCTGCTTGGAGGGTATTGTGGTCAACGTAAGAAACGGAAAGTTCGGTTTGAACCTTCGGAATTCCCATTGCTTCAAAGTGCAGGTAAGCCATGGTTCCCGTAGCATCCTGGGTTAGAGTTTGGTCAATCTTGATTGCTATGGTCTTACCGGGGGTCATGTCCCCTTCAACAAGGTGAGTCTTAATAATCTTTTGCACAATGTTCAGTCCCATAATTTCCTCCCCATCACCGTGTTTTTGCTTTAGTAAAAATTATGTAAAAAAATTGTAAAAAATCAAGAGTAAGGAACACTCCCGCTC
>CAZZKT010000054.1:0-8065 GCA_964654625.1 uncultured bacterium | reverse complement strand
AGAATGATTCCGAGTAAAAAGTTCATAGCGGGTATCAAAACCTTGTCCACGAAAGGACTCAAGAGTAAAATCACGAGAATCAAAAAGCCGTAAGGTTCTATCCTTAAGTAATATTCCCTCAAAAATCCCGGCAAAATGGCTTCAAGTATCTTAGAGCCGTCAAGGGGAGGAATCGGAAGAAGGTTAAAGACCGCAAAGCCGATGTTGATAATTACTCCGTATTTCAGCATAAGGAAGAGAGGAGTTGAAATGTAAGGTGTTATTGATTCAAAAGGAATGAACTTGATAAGCAGTGCGCAGAAGAACGCGCTTATTATGTTTGCCAAAGGTCCCGCAACGGACACTAAAACCACTCCGGGATAGCCCCTTAACCTTCTGAAGTTTGCCGGATTGATGAGAACGGGTTTGGCCCATCCGAAATGAACAAGAACGAGGGCTATGAAGCCGATTATGTCTATGTGAGACAAAGGATTTAAAGTCAGCCTGTTTGTTAACTTCGGTGTTTCATCTCCCAAAGCATAAGCAACCATTCCATGGGAGAATTCGTGAATCGTCATTGCCCAAAGTATTGCCGGAAGAAGAACCAAAAACTCTCTCAACCACTCTTCCAACGCTCACTCCTCCACCACTTCTCCGTTTGGTGAAACCTCGGAAAAGATTTTTCCTTCAAACTTGTAAAACTTACAGTTTTTGTTTTTCCAACAGTCCGGAGGGAGTCCGGCCTTCATGCAGGTGTGGGAGAGAAACTCAACTTCGTTCCATCCCCATTCAACGGGAACTTGGGGAAGCAAAAGACCCGCAAGTCCCATGCATCTCACTATGAGTCCGTCTCTACCCACTTTTATGACTTTCGGAAGTTCATCTGGTTCGCAGTCAATCGGAACCGGAGGAGTTAAAACGGTTACTTCAACAACCACGCTGTCAAGTTCCGACGGAGCAAGAGGAGGAAACCTCGGGTCTTCGGTAGCAGAAGCAATCGCACAGTTTATAACCGCTTCTGCCAACGGCATAATCGGTTCCGGATATCCTATGCAACCCCTTAAATCTTTCCGGGGATAGGTTTTAAGCGTTACGAACACTCCGGATTCTTTAAGCAAGTTTTCCGGAGTGTCGCTCGGAAGTCTAAGTCTTTGCCTGTAAAGAACGTAAGCCTTTATTGCTTCCCTTGCCAGTTTAACGAGAAACTTTCCGTCTTCAATGCTCAAGTTCATGGCTAAATCCTGTCCTTTAACAGCAGGTAGAGTTTTTCTTTGATTTCTTCGGAAATGTATTCCTTTTTCGTCTGAATTGCACCAACGAGAGCGTTTTTGGCTGGAGAATTCTCAAGGTCTTCCGGCTTTATTATTTCAATCACTTTCTTCAGCATTTTTTTGGCGTTTTCTATGTTTTGAGCCATAACCTTCAAAACTTTTTCAACATTTACTTCCTCTCCTTCTTTCCACACATCGTAATCGGTTGCAAGGGCAACTGCAGAGTAAGGAATTTCCGCTTCTCTTGCAAGTTTTGCTTCCGGCAGGTTGGTCATTCCTATGACATCAACTCCCCAACTCCTGTAAATCTTTGATTCTGCTTTAGTTGAAAACTGGGGACCCTCAATGCAAATGTAAGTCCCTTCTTTGTGAACGGATATACCGACTTCAAGGCAGGCTTTGTAAATTACGCTGTTCAAACACGGGCATGTAGGCGTGTCAAAAGGAACGTGGGCTACGATGCCGTTTCCGAAGAATGTTGAGGGTCTGTTCTTTGTTCTGTCAAAGTATTGGGTTACGATTACGAAGTCTCCGGGCTTTATTTCCTCCTTCATTGAACCGACCGCACTGATTGAAATTATGCAGTCAACTCCGAGCATCTTAAAGCCGTAAATGTTTGCCCTGTATGGAACTTCCGAAGGTAAGAGAGTGTGTCCCCTCCCGTGTCTCGGAAGGAAGTAAACGTCCTTTCCGAACAACTTTCCGTGAATGTAATTGTCGGAAGGCTTCCCAAAAGGCGTTTCAAGTTTAACTTCCTCAACGAATTCCATTCCTTCAAGTTCGTAAAGACCGCTTCCTCCTATGACTCCTATCTTCATTTTTCTTCCTCCCTTTTGAGTTTTATGATTGTTCCCATGCCCCAAACGTTTATTACCTTGTCTCCGTCTTTGTCAACTCCTTCAAGAATTTTTATGGAAATGTTTTTCACTCCGTCCGCTTTGAGTTCAACCGCTTGCTTTTCAAGCATTGAAATTACCCTTATCAGCGGGTCTATCGGGAGTTCTCCTTCAAACCAAGCACTCTGCTTTTGCTGGGTAAAAGCGTATGCTATGTTCACAACCTCATGGGGTTCTTGAATTTCTCCAAACGACAGAATCATTAATCCACCTCCCTTTTTGCAAAATGATTCCTACTTATTATACTTAACTTTGCAAATTTTGAACAAAGGGGGTGAGAAAATGGAATTAATCGTTGTTGCGATACTTGCAATTCTTCTCGGAGTTGCGGTCGGCTACTTCATCGGTAGTAAACGGGGAGAGGTAAACAGAGAATCTCTCAGAAAAGAAGTGCTTGAAGAGGCGAAAAAAGAGGCGGAAAAAATCAAAGAAAACGCAGAAAGAATCTTAAAAGATGCCAAGGAAGAAAAGAAGAAAGTAGAGAAAGAGATTCAAGAGAAGAAAAAAGAACTGTCAGAATTTGAAAAACGGCTGAACAGGAGAGAAGAGTTTTTAGAAAAAAGGGAGTCAAACCTTGATAAGAGAGCAGAATTTCTGGAAAAGATGGAGAGAGAAATTGAAGAAAAAAGGGCCGAACTTGAAAAACTTGAAGCAGAACTTCTTGAGAAGGACATGAAAATTACGAAGTTGATTGAAGAAGAAACGAAAAAACTTGAGGAAATTTCCGGACTCACAAGGGAGGAAGCCAAAGAAGAGTTAATAAAAAGGGTTGAAGAAACGGCAAGAAAGGAACTTGCGGTTAAATTCAAGAAAATTGAGGAAGAATTTGAAAAAAATGTTGAGAAAAAGGCAAAAAGAATTCTCGCAACGACCATACAAAGGCTTGCAACCGAGTCCGTTTCGGAACTAACCGTTTCCGTTGTTGACCTTCCGAACAACGAAATGAAGGGAAGAATCATTGGAAGGGAAGGAAGAAACATCAGAACCTTTGAACTCGTTACCGGGGTTGACTTAATCATTGACGATACGCCCGAAGCGGTTACGATTTCTTCCTTTGACCCGGTTAGAAGAGAAATCGCAAGGATAGCCCTTGAAAGACTCGTTGCGGACGGAAGGATTCACCCCGCAAGGATTGAAGAGGTGGTTGAAAAAGTCAGGGAAGAAATAGAACAAGAAATGCTTGCCTTTGCGGAAGAAACGCTCATTGAACTCCGCATAGACAACGTTCATCCGGAACTCAAAAAACTGCTGGGCAGACTTAAATACAGAACGAGTTACGGACAAAACATCCTTCAGCACTCTAAGGAAGTGGCATACCTTGCGGGTATGATTGCCGGGGAAATCGGGGCAGACGTTGAACTTGCAAGAAGGGCAGGATTGTTCCATGACATAGGAAAAGCGGTTACCCACGAGGTTGAAGGTTCTCACGCAATCGTTGGAGCGGAAATTTTGAGAAAGTATGGCGAACCAGAAGCGGTCGTGAACGCTGCAGAAGCCCACCACGGAGAAGCAAACTTTACGAGCATTGAAGCAATCTGTGCTGCAATTGCGGATGCCCTTTCCGCTGCAAGACCCGGAGCAAGGAGAGAAAGTCTTGAAGCATACATAAAGAGGATTGAAAAACTTGAAAGTATTGCGGAATCGTTCCCGGGAGTCATGAAGGCTTACGCTATACAGGCCGGCAGAGAAGTCAGAATTATGGTTGAACCGGACAAAATCAGCGATGAAGAAGCGTCCTACCTTTCCCACCAAATTGCGAAGAAGATTGAAAGCGAAGTGAAGTTTCCGGGTCAGATTAAGGTCGTGGTGATAAGGGAAACGAGGGCTGTTGAGTATGCAAAGTAAGTTTGTGGTTATCGGAACTGCAGGACACATAGACCACGGGAAAAGTAGTTTGGTCAAAGCCCTTACCGGAATTGACCCTGACAGGCTTGAAGAAGAAAAAAAGAGGGGAATGACCATAGACATCGGCTTTTCAAAACTTGAACTGCCTTCCGGAATCCTTGCGGGAATTGTTGACGTTCCGGGACACGAAAAGTTCATAAGAAACATGCTCGCAGGCGCTTCCGGAATAGACATGGTGCTTTTAGTCGTTGCCGGAGACGAGGGGGTTAAACCTCAAACGATTGAACACTTTGACGTTTGCCGTTTTCTCGGAGTCAAAAAAGGGGTAATTGTAATAACCAAAAAGGACTTAATTGACGAAGAAATTCTGGAACTCGTAAAGGAAGAAATAAGGGAACTCGTAAAAGGAAGTTTTCTTGAAGACGCTCCGATAGTTGCAGTTTCCTCAAAAACTGGAGAAGGATTGAAAGAACTCGTTGAGTCCATAGACAGCATAGCCCGAAAAGTCAAAGAAAAAAGCACTGACCATCCTTTAAGACTTCCCGTTGACAGAGTCTTTACGATAAAAGGACACGGAACGGTCATAACGGGAACGCTCGTTTCGGGAACGGTGAAAGAAGGGGATACCGTTGAAGTTTTTCCTGGAGGTTTAAAAGCGAAGGTCAGGCAGGTTCAAGTCCACGGTCAAAAAGTTCTTTCCGCACTTGCAGGACAAAGAACCGCTTTGAACCTTTCCGGCATTGAAAAAGAAAAGATAAAAAGGGGAAGTTTTATTCTTGAACCGGGATGGTTTTTGCCCTCTAAAGTCTTTGAGGGTCTTCTTGAAGTCTCAAGATTTTCCCAAAAGATAACTTCCGGCAAAGAATTCGTCTTTCACCACTTTACGTTTGAAACCGCTTGTAAAGTCGTAGTTCTTGAGTCCGGAGAATTAAAACCGGGAGAGAAAGGATTTGTCAGAATTGAACTTGAAAAGGAAGTTCCCCTTGTTTACTCTGACAGGTTTGTCTTGAGAGGAGCATCCGGCGTCGTTGCCGGGGGCATTGTGTTAAATGTGCTTGATGTTCCGAGATTAAAGGGAAAGCGAAAAAGGGAAAGGGTAGAATTTTTGAAAAAACTTCAAGATTCCGAGAACCTTCTGGAAACCGTAATTGCTCAAAGGTTGGACTTCAATCTTCCCAAACTCTTTGTTATGACGGGTCTGTCAAAGAAGAATCTTGAAGAAAAATTAAACGAACTTGAAAAGAAGGGTTTGGTCGTTAAAACTTCCAACAAATTGTTGAACTTGAAGTCTCTTGACAGATTTAAGACCATTGCGAAGGAAGAGTTAGAAAGGTATCACAAAGAGTTTCCAATCAGCCGAGGAATGAACAAAGAAACGCTAAGAGAAAAACTGTCCGTAGGAAAAGATGCGTTTGAAATGTTGATTGAAGACCTTAAAAAATCAAACGTTTTAGTTGAAGAAGAGGGTGTGATAAGACTTGCGGAGTTTACGCCGGAACACAAAGGCACAAAATACGAAGAAAAAGTTGACAAACTTATTGAAATTCTTAAAAATTCCTCAAAACCTCTGGAAATTGAAGAGATTTCTCGGAAATTGAACCTGACAGAAAAAGAAACAAACATGCTCGTATCTTACCTTAAAATGAAAAAACTTTGTTTTAGAGCGGAAAATTTTGTCATTTCCAAGTTGTTGTTTGAAAAGATGGTTTCTTTTTTGAAAGAACACTTCAAAAAGAAAAAAACGCTTTCCGTCTCGGAATTCAAAGAACACTTTTCCCTTTCCAGAAAGTATGCCATTCCCGTTCTTGAACTTTTTGACTCCCTCGGATACACCCAACGGTCGGGGAAAGAAAGAATAGCGGGTAAGAACCTTGAGTGAGTTAATTTTAAACGTTCTTCTCCCGATTTATGCTTTTCTGGTCGTCGGTTTTATCATCGGGAAAATCAAAAAAGACCTCACCACGGACACGATTTCCTACCTTGTGCTTTACCTGTTTGCCCCCTTGCTTGTGTTTTCATCGTTTAAGAGTTTACTCCTTGAGGGAAAAGACTTCCTTGTGCTTTTCCTGTCCGTCTTCATCGTGGTGTGCGTCGGCATTTTGATTGTCGTTCTTTTTGAGGTTTTATTCTTGAAGAAAAGAGAACCCGCCCTTGAAATTTCTTCAGTTTTTATGAACTCCGGATATCTCGGCATTCCCTTTTGCACTTTGAAGTTCGGAGAGAAGGGACTCTACTACGCAACGGCCTACATGGTAATCACCGCACTGCTTCATTTCAGCATCGGCATTTTCCTTGTGAGCAAAGAAAAAGGAACGAAAGCATTGATAGAACCGCTCAAAGTTCCCCTTTTATACTTTGCAGTCTTGGGATTTGCATTAAAGGGTTTTTCGTTTCCCAAAGGGCTTGAATACATGATTCAACTTGCCGGAAAGTCCGCAATACCTTTAATGCTGGTTTCCGTGGGAATAAGTTTGTCAAAAATAGACCTCAAGTTGGCTGGCAGCGGATTGATAGGAACAGCACTGAGATTTTTAACCGGTGTTGCGGGCGGTAGCATTGCGGTTTTTCTCCTCGGACTTGAAGGGACGCTGAAGAACGTAGTTTTTTACCAGTCTGTTATGCCGTCTGCCATTTTGAACTACGTAATTGTAGAAAGGTTCGGCGGTAATGCAAAGGTGAGTGCCGGAGTAATCTTTTTTTCTACTATTTTGTTCCCATTAATGGCAATTTTGATACAATAAAAAAAACCTAAAATTCGGGAGGTCAAAATGGCAAGAGGAAGAAAAAGAGGAAACAGGGTTATTAGAGTGTCCGTGCCAAGAAAACTTTACTACGTTCTTCTTGGTGTTGCGGGAAACAACGAGCAAAAGTTGACAAGACTTGTAAGAGCGATTATTGAAGAAAGGGTGGAAAATTCAACCATTGCTGAACTTCAAACGCTCCTTGAAAGCAAGCGTGCAAGGGAAGAACAAGAAGAAGAAACCCAAGAAGAAGTTATTTAACTAAAAAACAAAAGCCCCTCCCAAAAGGGAGGGGCTTGGTTATTATCTAGTTTTGTTTTTAGAATTCAGGAGGAGTTCCTGGAGTCTTTTCTTCTTTTTCCGGGATTTCTGTCACGGTTGCCTCGGTGGTAAGGAGTAAGCCTGCTGCAGATGCAGCGTTTTGAAGGGCTACTCTCTCAACTTTTGTTGGGTCAATAATTCCCGCAGAAACGAGGTCTTCGTATTCACCGGTTCTTGCGTTGAAGCCCCAGTTAACTCCTTTCTCGTTTATGAGTTCCTTAACCTTTTCAACAACCACCTGTCCTGAGTATCCTGCGTTGTCTGCAATCTGCTTGAGCGGTGCTTCAAGAGCCTTCTTAACGATTTCTGCTCCGTGCCTTTTGCTTACTTCACCTTTTTCGTCAAGTTTCTTAATCAACTCGTCAAGTTTCCTTGCTGCTGCAATGTATGCAACTCCACCTCCGGGAACGATACCTTCCTCTACTGCAGCTCTCGTTGCGTGGAGTGCGTCTTCAACCCTTGCCTTTTTCTCCTTGAGTTCGGCCTCGGTTGCAGCACCGACCTTGATGATGGCTACGCCACCTGCAAGTTTGGCAAGTCTTTCTTGGAGTTTTTCCTTGTCGTATTCGGAAGTAGCCTTTTCAAGTTCAGCCTTGATTTGCTTAATTCTTCCCTCAATGTCTTCCGGTTTTCCTTTTCCGCCGACGATAGTAGTGTTTTCTTTGTCAACTACAACCTTGTCAGCCTTTCCGAGCATATCGGTAGTAACGTTTTCAAGTTTGATTCCGAGGTCTTCAAGGATTGCAGTTCCGCCGGTCAAAATGGCAATGTCTTGAAGCATTGCTTTTCTTCTCTCTCCAAATCCCGGAGCCTTAACAGCACATACTTGGAGTGTTCCGCGGAGTTTGTTCACTACGAGAGTTGCAAGGGCTTCTCCCTCAACATCTTCAGCAATGATGAGAAGAGGTCTTCCTTCCCTTGCTACGCTCTCAAGAACCGGGAGAAGTTCCCTGACATTGCTGATTTTCTTTCCGTAAATGAGAATGTATGGATTTTCAAGAACGCACTCCAT
>CAZZKT010000053.1:0-8122 GCA_964654625.1 uncultured bacterium | reverse complement strand
CTTCCCCCTGAATGCTTTTAACCCGGAACTAAAACTTTCCTGAGTTCTTTTATTCTGTCCCTGAGCCTTGCTGCCCTTTCAAAGTCCCAGTTCTTTGCAGCCTCTTTCATCTCTTTTTCAAGTTTTGAAATCATTTCAAGGAGTTCTTCCTCGTTTTTCGGAATTTCTTTTTCCTTCTTCCTGATTTTTAGTAATGCAGACAGCCCGGCGTCTTCAAGTATGGAAGCATCAAGACTTCTTCTGACGGTTTTCGGCGTTATGTTGTGTTTTTTGTTGTATTCTTCTTGGATTTTTCTCCTTCTGTTTGTTTCGTCAATGGCTTTTTTCATTGAAGGAGTGATTCTGTCTGCGAAAAGTATTACTTTACCGTTGACATTTCTTGCAGCCCTTCCCATCGTTTGAATCAGTGAAGTTGCTGACCTCAAAAAGCCTTCCTTATCCGCATCAAGGATGGCTACGAGAGAAACTTCCGGAAGGTCAAGACCTTCCCTCAGCAGGTTTACTCCGACGAGAACGTCAAACTCTCCGGTCCTTAAACCTCTTATGATTTCAACCCTTTCAACGGAATCTATTTCCGAATGCATGTAGCGGGCTTTGATTCCTTTTTCTATGAGGTATTGAGAAAGTTCTTCCGCACTGCGCTTTGTTAAGGTGGTTACCAAAACCCTTTCGTTTCTTGCGGTTCTCTTCTTTATCTCGGAAAGGAGGTAGTCTATCTGCCCTTCGGTGGGTCTGACTTCAACCTCGGGGTCAAGGAGTCCGGTCGGCCTGATGATTTGTTCAACCACCTGTTCTGAAACGGAGAGTTCAAACTCTCCCGGCGTTGCGGAAACAAAAATAACTTGAGGAACTCTTTCAAGGAACTCGTCAAACCTTAACGGTCTGTTGTCGTATGCGGAGGGTAACCTAAAGCCGTGTTCTACGAGGTTATACTTCCTTGCCCAATCTCCCCTCCACATAGCCCTTAGTTGAGGAATAGTTACGTGCGATTCGTCTATCACGACGAGGAAGTCCTCCGGGAAGTAGTCAAGAAGGGTGTATGGAGGTTCTCCGGGTTTTCTTCCGTCAAGGTGTCTTGAGTAGTTTTCAATTCCTTTGCAGTGTCCTATTTCAAGGAGGAGTTCCATGTCGTATCTCGTCCTTTGTTCAAGTCTTTTTGCTTCAAGTTCTTTACCCTGTTCAAGAAAGTATTTTACCCTCTCTTCCAGTTCCCTTTCAATTGACTTAACCGCTTCAACTATTCGGGAATACGGCGTCGCATAGTGGGATGCGGGATAAACCGTGTAAGAGTTAAACTCTTTTAAGACTTTCCTGTTGAAGTATTCAAGCATTGCGATGCTTTCAACTTCGTCTCCGAAGAGTTCAACCCTTATGAAGTGGTCTTCGGTGTCAGCCGGATAGATTTCTATGGTATCTCCCCTGACCTTGAATATTCCCGGTCTTAAGTCGTATTCGTCCCTTTCGTATCCCAAAGTAACCAGTTTTCTTATAACCTCATCTCTGTCAATTTCTTCTCCCACGGTGAATCTTAAAGAAAGGTTCTTGTAATGTTCCGGAGAACCCAGTCCGTAAATGCAGGAAACGGAAGCAACCACGATAACGTCCCTTCTGGTTAAAAGAGAGACGGTGGCGGAGTGTCTCATCCTGTCTATTACCGGATTGATTGAACAGTCTTTTTCTATGTAAAGGTCTTTGCTCGGTATGTAAGCCTCCGGCTGGTAGTAGTCGTAATAACTTATGAAGTATTCCACCGCGTTGTGCGGAAAGAAGTTTTTGAGTTCGTGATAAAGTTGTGCAGCAAGAACCTTGTTGTGGGAAATTACGAGAGTCGGTTTTTGAACCTGCTCAATGACTTTCGCTATGGTGTATGTTTTACCGCTTCCAGTTATTCCGAGAAGCGTCTGAAATCTGTAGTTCTTCCTTATCCCTTCAACCAGTTGCTTTATTGCCTTCGGCTGGTCTCCCTTCGGAGTAAACTCGGAAACGACTTTAAACCTGTTCATGGCAAGTTCTTTTCAAATCGCAAGAACGGTAAGTTTCCACCTCTTGGCTTCTTCCAGGAACTTAGCCTTTGAAAGAATATATGTTTTTCTTGCCTCAAAAACCAATCCCCTTCCCCCCAAGTTCCCTATGAGTTGAAGCGTGTCGGGTCCGACGGTAGGAACGTCTATTCTCATGTCTTGTTTGACCCTTCCGGCCTTACAGACCACAAATCCTTTACCGCAAAGGTTTGCCCCCCTTTTGATGCATTGGTCCGTCCCCTCAACCCCTTCAACCGCTATTACGGTTTCGTCTTTAACAACGACCGTTTGTCCGATGTCAAGTTCCGCTATTGTTTTTGCCACCTTCATTCCGAACTTTGCATCCCTTTCAAACTCTTCAGAAACTTTTCCCGAAAGAACCCCCGGTTCTGCAAAAAGGTGAGACAAGTAAGGCTTCGGGTCAACGACTTCAACGCCCCTTTTTTCCAGTTCTTTTATGAAGGTCTTGATGATTGTTTGAGGTTTTTTGTCCTTCAGAGACAGTAAAAACCTGATTCCGTCAATGTCCAACGACATCGGAGAAAAAGCAAGTGCGTGTTCAATTTTTCCCAAAAGAACGATTTTGTCCACCTTTTCTTCTTTTAAAGACTTGAAGAATTTGCGAAACTTAAACGGTTTAATCCACACGGTTTTTAAAGAATACTCCTCAATCCCTTTGTCGGTTATTCCTTCAAGGGCGAAAGTAACTACTTTTCCGTTCAGGGCTTTCAAAAATTCAACGGGCAGTTCTCCCTTTCCCGCAAGGAGTGCAATTTTACTCACTCTTTCTTTCCCTGAAGACCTTGTCAAGGATTGCGTTAATCAACTTCGGAGACTTCTCGCTTTCGCCGTAACTTTTGGCAATTTCCACTGCATCGTTGATAATTGCAAGGGGAGGGGACTGCATCTCTTGAGGATTCAAAAGTTCCCAGACTGCAAGCCTTAAAATGGCTCTGTCTTGTGGGTAAAGCCTTTCAATTGTCCATCCCTTTTTTAAATACTTCTTGATAACAGAGTCAACCTTTTCGGTATCTTTTGCAACCTTCAGAAAAAGTTTTTTCGCCCTTTCAAGGACCTCTTTGTCCTTACATTCCGAATAGGAAGAAACAACTTCTTCCTCGGAAAGTCCTCCTATGTCCCACTGGTAAAGCATTATTGAAGCGTGGAGTCTTGCTTCTCTTTTTTGTTTGTTCGTCATTTAAGCAAAGCCTTTTTGAGGTTGGCCATTTCAATGGCAAAAAGAGCGGATTCCCAGCCTTTGTTTCCCGCTTTTCCGCCGGCTCTGTCAAAGGCTTGCTCCGGAGTGTCCGTTGTCAGAACGCCGAATATTACCGGCTTTTCGGTTTCAAGAGAAACGCTCGTTATTCCCCTGCTGACTTGGGAAGCAACATATTCAAAGTGCGGAGTTTCTCCCCTTATCACGGCAGCAAGCGCTATTACCGCATCGTATTCTTGCTTCGCAAGGAGTTTTGCGGTCAAAGGAATCTCGTAAGCCCCGGGAACTTTAACCACCGTAATGTTTTCCTTGCTACCGCCGTGCCTTAAGATACAGTCAATTGCTCCTTCAAGGAGTCTTTCGGTTACGAAAGAGTTGAATCTGCTTACGATGATTGCAAACTTCAGTCCCCTTGCATCCAGAAGTCCTTCTACGACTTTCATTTTAAACCCCGTTATTCCGTTTTGGAAAACCTTGAACAGAACTCCCTTATCACCCTTTCGGCTCCGAGGATAATGTCTTCTACTATTTCTTTTGCAGTTTCTTCCTTGTTGACAAATCCGACCACCTGACCGGCCATGACAGAACCCCAATCAACGTCACCCTTTTCTGCTGCAAGTCTTAACCTTCCCCTTCCGAATTCTTCAAGTTCCTCCTTTGAAGCCCCGGAAAACTCCATTTCCTCAAACTTTTTCGTCAACTTGTTCTCTATGAGTCTTACGGGATGCCCCGTCGTTATGCCGGTAACCGTGACCTGGTTGAACCTTGCTTTTAAAATTTTCTTCTTGTAGTTCGGATGAACGTTGCATTCCTTTGCTGAGAGGAATCTCGTTCCTACCTGAACCCCTTCCGCTCCGAGCATAAACGCAGAAGCAGCTTGTTCCGGAAGGGCTATTCCGCCGGCAGCAATCACCGGTATCTTCACCGCCCTGACAACGGCAGGTATGAGAACCATCGTCGTCAACTTTCCTATGTGTCCTCCTGCTTCCGTTCCTTCCGCTATAACCGCATCTACTCCAATTCTTTCCATCCTTTTTGCCAAAGTGTCGCTTGCAACTACGGGAATTACCTTGATTCCTTTTTCTTTAAAAGCGGGAATGTATTTTGCAGGATTGCCGGCACCGGTGGTTACAACCGGAACTTCTTCTTCAAGACACACTTTGACTATTTCGTCAACGTTCGGCATCATGAGCATGATGTTAACTCCGAAAGGCTTGTCCGTCATTTCTTTACACTTTCTGATTTCCTCTCTTAACTCCTCCGCGCTTCTGCTACCGCCCGCTATGATTCCAAGACCTCCCGCGTTTGAAACCGCAGAAGCAAGACTCGCATCTGCTATCCAAGCCATTCCTCCCTGAAGGATGGGATATTCAATTCCAAGAATTTCACAAATTCTCGTTTTAAGCATCCCCTTTGACCTCCCTTAAAAGGTTAAAACGCAAGAACCCCAGGTAAAACCTCCTCCGAAAGCAGTAAGAAGAACAAGGTCTCCCCTTTTTACCTTTTGATTTTTGACCGCTTCGTCAAGGGCTATTGGAATTGATGCAGCGCTTGTGTTTCCGTATTTTTCAAGGTTAACGTAAACTTTGCTTTCATCTATTCCGAGCCTTTCCGCAACCGCTTTTATTATCCTGACGTTTGCTTGGTGAGGAACGAGCAATGAAATGTCGGAAGGTTTTATTCCCGCTCTTTCAATTGCCCTTTTTGCGGACTCAACCATCGTTCTGACCGCTACCTTGAAAACCTCGTTTCCCTTCATCTTAACGTAAAAAGGAGGCTCCGCATTACTTCCGACCGATTCAACGTAAAGCAGTTCTCCGTAACTTCCGTCCGCTCCGACATCAAAACTCAAGACTCCTTCGCCGTTTCTTTCAAGAAGAACCGCTCCCGCTCCGTCCCCGAACAAAATGCAGGTTGTTCTGTCCTTCCAGTTAACTATCTTTGAAAACCTTTCCGCACCGACGACGAGGGCACTCTTTAACCCTTTTGTCCTCATTATGGAATCTGCAACATAAAGAGCATAAACGAACCCCGAACACGCAGCAAGCACATCAAAAGCAATTGCTTTTTTGTTCCCGAGTTTTGACTGCAAGATGCACGCGGTTGAGGGAAAAAACGCATCGGGAGTGGCTGTGGCAACCACTATAAGTTCAAGATTTTCTGGGTCATAATCTTTTAAAGCATCCTCACTTGCTTTAAGAGCAAGGTCCGCGGTGGTTTCTTCCTCACTTATCCGTCTTTCCCTTATTCCCGTTCTCGTCCTTATCCACTCATCAGAAGTATCAACCATCTTTTCAAGGTCAAAGTTCGTTAAGACTTTGGACGGAACGTAAGAACCCGTTGAAACTATCCTTACTCCCATTTAATCCGTCCCAAACCTCGCAATGTTTTCTTCTATCCGCTCGTTAATGTTCATTTCTGCAAACTGGCAAGCGGTTCTGATTGCGTTCTTAATGGCTTTTGAGTTTGAACTCCCGTGGGAAATTATAACAGCCCCCTTAACTCCGAGAAGAGGAGCACCTCCCCACTCTGCGTAGTCTATCCTCCTTCTGAAACTTTTAATGGCAGGTTTCAACGTTATCGCTCCGAGCCTTGAAATGAAATAATTGTTGATTTCTTCTTTGAGAATTTTAGCAAAAATTTTAGCAAGACTTTCGCTAAGTTTCAGTGCCACGTTTCCCACAAACCCATCGCAGACAATAACATCAAACTTCCCTGAGTAAATGTCCCTTCCTTCTGCATTTCCGGCAAAGTTCAGTCCCTTTTCCGTTGCTTTCTTTAAAAGTTGATACGTTTCCTTTGCAAGTTCGTTGCCTTTCCCTTCTTCCTCTCCGATGTTCAAAAGTCCCACCTTCGGAGTTTGGCACGAAAACACATATCTCGCATAGGTCTCTCCCATAACCGCAAATTGGAGAAGGTGATAAGGCTTACAGTCAACGTTTGCTCCGACATCAAGAAGTAAAGTAGCGGTCTTTCTCATATTCGGAAGAACTGCAGAAATTGCGGGTCTTTCAACACCTTTTAATCTTCCAAGAACAAAAAGGGAAACGGCCATTACCGCTCCCGTGTTTCCGGCACTTACAAAAGCATCTGCGGTTTTGTTTTTAACCAGTTCCATTCCTACGTGAATTGAAGAGTTTTTTTTCTTAACGGCTTTTGACGGCTGTTCGCCCATTTCAACGATTTGGTCAGCGGGGACTACTTCAACGAGGGACTTCGGAAAGGAATACTTTGAGAGTTCTTTTTTTAATACTTCCGGTTCTCCAACAAAAAATACCTTTACCCCGTATTCCTTTACGGCCTGAATGCCCCCCATAATCGGAACCTGGGGGGCATTGTCTCCACCCATTGCGTCAAGGGCAATTTTCATGCCTCGTTTTCTACAACGATTCTACCTTTGTAGTATCCGCAATACTGGCAAACCCTGTGGGGAGGCTTGGGTTGGAGGCAGTTTGGACAAGTAGTTATCGTCGGCATTTTTGCTTTCCAGTGAGTTCTTCTTTTGTCCCTTCTCGTTCTTGAGACTTTCCGCTTTGGAACTGCCATCTTCCACCCCTCACTCGTTTATTTTAACTTCCGGAACTTCGCAGTTTTCACTGCACAACGGCTTAACCGGAAGGTCAAGAAGAAGTTGACCTCTCACGACTTCAACGATATCAAGAAATTCAGAATCGGAAAAGTCCACTTCAAGTTCTGAAAACTTAACCTCACCGCTTCCGACCAACGAAGTAGGCAAAAGTTCGTAAGAGAATTCTTTCCTTATGTTTTCTCTAAAGGTCTTGGCACACCTACTGCAAACGAACTCAAACTCCCCTTCAATGAATCCCCGAATCGTATATCCCATCGCAGACTTAAATATTTCAACCTGAACGGTTAAAGGAGAAACTATCTTTGCAATTTCCTCCGGAAGTTCAACAAGAGAAGGTTGTATTTCAAAGTCAAGTTTTAAGGGCGTCTTGCTCGTTATCTCCTTCAGGTTAACCCTCTTCATTTTCTACCGTCCTGATGGTAATATTAAAGCGAAAAATCCGATGGCTTAAAGTTATGCCTCAATGTTAAATTTTCAATCGGGAGGAAAGCGTTATGGTAAAAGTCATTTTCCTTCTACTGACCTTCTTAACGAACATTGCTTACGGAGAAATTATAGACTATATAGCGGCGGTAGTAAACGACGAACCCGTGCTTTACAGCGAAGTGGTTGAATTTGCAAGGGAAAGCGGAATAACGGATTTAAGGCTTGCGAGGGACAAGTTAATTGAGAAAAAAATTCTTCTTCTTGAGGCAAAGAAGGAAGGAATAGAGATTTCCTCTCAAGAACTTGAAAGGGCTTTTAAAGGCTTCCTTGAAGAGACGGGAATAAAAGACCTCAAGGGAATTAACGCAGACCTCCTGAAACAAAGATTAAAAGAACAACTAATCATAACCAAACTCATCGCAAGGAAGGTAAAGTCAAAGATAAGGGTGAGCGACCTGGAAGTTGAAAAGTATTGTAGAAGCGTTGAAAAGAAGGTAAGGGACGTTTACTACATCAAGTTAAAAGACAAGAGTAAACTTAAACTCGTTCTTGAAAACCTTAAAACCAAGCCTTTTGAAGAGGTTGCCAAAAAATTCTCGGAAGAAAAAACTTTTCACCTCGGGCTTGTTGAAAGGGGCAGTCTCTTTAAAGAACTTGATGATGCGGTATGGAATGCAAAAATTGGAGTTCCAAAAGTTGTTGAAACGAAAAAGGGAATTTTTGTCGTTTTTGTAAAGTCCGAAAAAGTAAAAACTTGCAACAGAGAGGAAGTTAGAAAAAAACTCTTTTCAGAAAAACTTGACAAAGCCCTAAAAGATTACATTGAAAAACTAAAACAAAAAGCAAGCGTAAAGGTTTATTTGTGATAGA
>CAZZKT010000052.1:0-8324 GCA_964654625.1 uncultured bacterium | reverse complement strand
CTGCCCTGGAGACGGGGCGGGAAAGTAGGGCGGTGCCAGGCCCTTCTTGATTTTTAAAAAGAATCTCCAGGAGAAAATTTTTGAGGGAACTTGACGAACTCCTTGACCTGCTTTATGAAGACGAAAGCATTGTAGAATCTTGTTATCCTTACCTTCCCAAGATAGACTCCTTCCTCCGCTCCCTCCACCTTTATTTCTCAAACCGGGTTGAAGTTGGGTATTTTCTGGAAATAGTTGGTAAAATAAAAGAAAACATCTTGGAGGGAAAGAAGATGGGAGTGCTAACGATTACTTTTGAACTCGGTTCTGGAGGTCTTGAGGTAGCCCAAAAGGTTTCGGAAGCGCTCGGATACAGATTGGTGTTTTCTGAAATTCTTGACGAAGTGGCAAAAAGACTCGGAGTTCCCAAGAAAGAAGTTGAAGTCTTTGACGAGTTTAATTACTTCCCGTCAAAACTTTCATTCTTTGGACTCTTCCAACTTGACAAAAGCTTCGTTGACTTCGGAGCAATTTTCAAGACCGAAAAGAAAGAAGTAAACCTTGAGACTTTCAGGGATGAACTCGGCAAAGTTATTACCGCTTTTGCCGTTTCAAACAACGTTGTAATTGTCGGACACGGTTCTGCTTGTATCTTAAAAGAATATCCCGATGCAATTCATGTAAAACTTGAGGCTCCGTTTGAATACAGGGTTAAAAGGTTGGCAGAAAGGGAAAATCTTGAAGAAAGCGAAGCAAGAGAAAAACTTCGCAGAATAGACGAAAAGGAAAGAGAATTCTTGGGGGACATCTGCGGAAGGGAAGTTGATAGAGTGGAACTTTTCCACATGATTTTGAATACTGCGAAACTCGGAACCGAAAAGTGCGCTCAAATCATAGTTTCTGCGGTCAGGGAAAATGAAAGTTAAAATACTTCCTTCTGATGCGCTGATAATAGTTGATGTTCAGAACGACTTTTTGCCGGGCGGTGCTCTACCTGTTCCAAACGGAGATGAAGTGATTCCGGTTCTTAACGAATACATAAAGGTATTTTCAAAAGCGGGCGGTGCAATATTTGCCACGCGGGATTGGCATCCGGAAAACCACTTGTCCTTCAAAGAAAACGGAGGCATTTGGCCAAAACATTGCGTTGCCGGAACTTTCGGTGCGCAGATATCTAAGGACCTTAAACTTCCGAGCGAGACCTTCATAATCAACAAGGGCACCCGCCCGGAACTTGAATGCTACTCCGGGTTTCAGGATACCGTCCTTGAGCATCTGCTAAGGGAAAGAGGTATAAAAAGAGTTTTCGTGGGAGGGCTCGCTACGGACTACTGCGTCTTAAACACGGTTCTCGGAGCAATTCATTTGGGATTTTTCACGTTCTTCCTGGAAGATGCTTCAAGAGGGGTTGATGTAAAGCCGGGGGACGTTGAAAGGGCAGTTGAGAAAATGTTAAGCGAGGGAGCAGTTAAGATTGAACTCTCCGATATTTATTGACATAGGCAAAGGGACTCAAGACTTTTTACTCGTTAAAGGAGAGACTTTTTACAAAGCGGTTTTGCCCTCCCCGACCTTAAAACTTTCAAAGGTTGTTTCCTCTTGGAACAAAGAGACTTTAAGAATTGCCGGCTTTACGATGGGGGGAGGGCCCGTTAAGAAGGCCGTTTTAGATAAGGTTCGTTCCGGTTGTGAAGTTTTAATGGAACCAAAATCCGCAAAGACCATTGACGATGACATTGAGACGGTCAGGAACTATGGAATAAAGATAGTTGAAAAACTTGATGAGTGGGACATATCTTTTTCCGACCTTGACCTTGAAGCCATCAAAAACTTTCTTGAGTCTTGCCAGGTTAACGAGTTTGAATTTTTGGGAGTTTGCTGTCAAGACCACGGATTTGAAAAAGGAAAGAGCGACAGGGTTAAAAGGTTTGAAATCCTCAAGGAAAGGTTTGCGGAGGACCAAGACCCGTTTAACTTCTTTTTTACGGACAGAACAAACGTGTTTTCAAGGTTTGATTCTATATTAGAGCAAATCAACAGTCTGGGACTTAAAGGATTTGTAATGGACAGCAAAGTTGCGGTTATTTGTTCTTTGATTATCGTTGCCAAAGAAGAAGGAATTAATTCTTTTGCCTGCATAGATGCCGGAAATGGACATACTCTTTGTGCTGTTGTTGAAGACGGAAAAGTGTGGGGATTTTTTGAACACCACACAAAGTTTCTCAACGCAAAAAAGATGAAATATTTTTTGGAAAAACTTTGCAGGGCGGAGCTTTCATTTGAAGAAGTTTTTGAAGACGGCGGACACGGTGCTTTCTCAATGAAAAGAGTTTCTCCTCAAAAAGTGTATCTTGTCGGTCCAAACCGGGAGTTTTTTAAAGAACTCGGAGAGTATGCCTATCCCATCGGAGACAGTATGCTTGCGGGGTGTTCGGGGCTTTATGAAGTCTACAAGCGAAACTTCTCTTAAAACCTTGATTGAACTTGTTCTAATTCCTTCGGTTTACGGCAAAGAGGAGAAAATTTCCCGATACATTCTTTCAAAACTTTCCCACTTAAAAACTTTTACCCTTCACAACAACATAGTTTCTGTTTTTGATGCCGGAAAGAAAAAAACCATCGGTCTTGTCGGACACATGGACACCGTTGACACTCCGAACGCATTTTCCGGAAGGGTTATTGACGGAAAGGTTTACGGAGTCGGTGCAAGCGATATGAAAGCAGGTCTTGCGGTCATGCTTGAAATCGCAGAGACTTTGAAGGAAAAAAATCCGAAATTCAACATAGTTTTTGTCTTTTACGAGAAAGAGGAAGGTCCACTCGTTGAAAACGGTTTGCGAAAACTTCTTAAAGATGAGAAAATTTTAAAACTCTTGAAGAATATAGACCTTGCTTTTGTTCTTGAACCAACTGCCAACGAAATTCAAGCAGGATGTTTGGGAACTGTTCACGCTTGGTTTGAGTTTGAAGGTATTTCCGCACATTCCGCAAGACCGTGGGAGGGAGAAAACGCTATTCATAAAGGTTGGAAACTTTTAAAAACTTTAAGCGAATACAAGGCAAACCGTGTTGTCATCAACGGAATAGAATTTTTTGAAGTCATCAATGCAACCATGGTTGAATACGAGGGAGGGAGAAATCTTGTCCCTTCTTTGTTCAAAGTGAACGCTAACTACAGGTTTTCTCCTTTAAAAAAGAGAAAGGATGTTGAAGAAGAGTTAAAGTCCCTTCAAAAAGAATGTGGCGCTGACAGAATAACAATCACTGACTTTGCGCAGGGAAGTGTTCCGTGCGTGGACAATCCCGTTCTTAAAGAATTCATTGAAAGGTTTAATCTCAAGGTTTCCGGAAAGCAAGCATGGACCGATGTTGCTCAACTTTCTGCTCACGGAATAGATGCCGTTAATTTCGGTCCCGGACTTCCTTCTCAAGCCCACAAAGAAAACGAATATGCGGATGTGAATCTCTTAATGGAAAGCGTAAAAATTTTTAAAGACTTTCTGTTTGAGTGAGTAAACTTGAGCATAATCCAAGTTGCTTTACAGTTTTTGCGTCTTCTTGTATCTTCCTACCCTTTGTCGTTAAATAATCTCCAACCATAAGCGAATCCGCTACAAGGAACGAAAGGGGTTGAAGTTCTTTCAGGTTGAGTTCTCTTCCTCCGCAAATTCTGATTTCCGTGTCCTTCAACACCAACCTTAAAGCGGTGAGAATTCGTAGGCACTTTAAAGGAGTTAAGTAGTTGGCATTTTCAAGGGGAGTTCCTTTGATTGGATGCAAAAAATTAACGGGAACGGAGTTCACGCGGAGTTCTCTTAGAGTTAATAAAAGTTCTGCAACTTCAACTTCACTTTCTCCCATTCCAAAAATTCCGCCGCAACAAACTTCAAGTCCGACCTCTTTTGCAATTTCCACTTGTTTTACCCTGTCTTTCCAGTTTTGTTTTGAGCATATTTTCGGATAAAAACTTTCGGATGTTTCAAGGTTGTGATGATACCTTGAAAGTCCGCAGTCTTTTAAAAACTTGAGGTCTTCACTTTTCACAAAACCGAGCGAGGCACACACTTTTAACTTCGGAATTTTTTTTCTTATCTCTTCTACAGCAATTCCGATTTTTTTTATTTCTTCCTTGCTCGGCGAAATTCCCGAAGTTACTATGCTAAATCTTTCCGAAAATTCTGAAACAAAAACAGCCCTTCTTACTATTTCTTCGGGTTCAATAAGAGGATACACGTTAATTTTTGCGGTGCTTACCGAAGATTGAGCGCAAAACTTGCAATCTGACGGACACTTTCCGCTCTTTGCATTCGTAATTGCGCAAGTAGAAAGTTTTTTACCGAAGAATTTAAATCTTGAAGAAACTGCTTGAGGAAAGTATTTTCCGTAGAATTCTTCTTCACTGCAAGTTAAAACTTTTACCGCTAAATCTTTGAACTCACTTCTTCCATCAGATTCAACCACTTCCATCTTCTATCAACTTCTTCCTGAATTTCCCTAATTTTCTCTTCGTTTCCCGGCTTGAACAAGTGTTTGAACCTTCCTTGTTTTTTAAGGAATTCAGCAACGGGTTTCGGATTCTTAGGCTTGTAAGTTATCCTCCACCTGCCGTTTTCAACCTCAAACAACGGCCAGTAGTTTGTTTCAACCGCAAGTTTTGCGATTTCTATGCCCTCTTCCTCCTTGGTTCTCCATCCTCTCGGGCAAACGCACAAAGCGTTTATGAAAGAAGGACCCTCCGTGAGAATTGCTTTTTTGAACTTCTCCATAAGGTCTTTCCAGTGGGAAGGAGAAACTTGAGCAACGTAGGGTATCTGATGGGCTGAGGCTATTTCGGGTAACCACTTCTTGGACTGTTTCTTTCCAAGACTTTCCTTCCCTACGGGTTGGGTCGTAGTGTTCGCATACTTCGGAGTTGCGGATGAACGTTGAATTCCGGTGTTCATGTAGGCTTCGTTGTCATAGCAAACGTAGATAAAGTCGTGTCCTCTTTCAAGGGCTCCGGAAAGGGCTTGAAATCCTATGTCGTAGGTTCCTCCGTCTCCTCCCAGTGCAACGAACTTAATCTTTTTAGAACTCGGAAGTCTCCCTTTTCTTTTGAGTGCTTTGTAAGCGGACTCAACGCCGGAAATCGTTGACGCTGCGTTTTCAAAAGCGGTGTGAATCCAAGGAACGTTCCAAGATGTATAAGGATATATCGTAGTGCAAACCTCAACGCATCCCGTAGCGTTTGCTATTACGAGTTCGTATCCGAGTGCGTTTGCGGTCATAAACATTTGCCTTAAGATAATCGGTGCTCCGCACCCTGCACACAACCTGTGTCCCGGAGCAAGTTTCTCGGGGTAGTTGGTCAACTTTTTAAGGGGTGGCAGTTTGACTTCCATAGTTTCCTCCTATTCCCTGAGATTGAGGTAGTTAACAAGCGGTTCTTTGTTTCCTGCACTTGCGGACTTTACCTTTTCAACGGCTTCAAGTATGTGAGCAACGTTGGTGTCCCTTCCTCCGAGTCCGTAAATGAAACTCAAAACGGGAAAGTTCAACTGATTAAGGTAGAGGGTTGAAAGAATGTCGGAAAACAGCGGTCCTCCGTTTGCTCCAAATGTTTCTGCCCTGTCAAGCACTCCGATACCCTTGCAGTTTGAAGACTTAATGGCAGACACTACATCCTCGTAAGGAAACGGTCTAAAAGTTCTTATTTTGATAAGTCCTACCTTATCTCCTTTCTTTCTTGCTTCGTCTATTGCGTGTTTTGTAGTTCCGCACACAGAACCCATGCCTATTAAAACGTATTCAGCGTCTTCAATTTTGTAAGTTTCAATGTGTCCGTAGGTTTTCCCCGAGATTTCTCCAAAACTTTTTCCTACTTCCTCTATTACCTTGTATGCTTTTTCCATGGCATCCCTTTGCTGTCTTTTGAATTCCATGTAAGAATCCGTCATTGCGATTGGCCCGTGGGTGGTCGGATTTTCAACATCAAGAAGTGAATACCTTGCCTTTCTTTCTCCTACAAAGTCCCTGACGAGTTTGTCCGGAAGTAGTCTGACTCTTTCAATAGAGTGGGAAATGACAAACCCGTCCATGCCCACCATAACCGGAAGGCTGACCCTTTCGTCTTCCCCTATCTTTACCGCTTGAATGAGATTGTCGTATTGTTCTTCCGCGTTTTCGGAGAAAAGCATTATCCAGCCTTGGTCTCTCGCTCCCATCATGTCCGAATGGTCTCCGTGGATGTTTATGGGTGAAGAAAGCGCTCTGTTCACCACGGTCATTACGATTGGAAGTCTCATTCCCGAAGCCACTCCTAAAAGTTCCCACATGTATGCCAGCCCGGGGCCGGCGGTTGCGGTCATCGCTCTTGCACCTGCTGCAGAAGCACCTATGCATGCTGACATTGCAGAATGTTCACTTTCCACAGGGACATATTCGGTATCAACGAGTCCATCCGCTACAAAATTCGCAAAGAATTGCATCAGTTCCGTTTGGGGCGTAATCGGGTATGCTGCAACGACATCGGGATTTATCTGTCTCATTGCCTCTGCAGCGGACATGTTTCCAGAGTAAGGAACATAAGTGACTTCTTTAATTACCTCCTTCATTTTTCAGCCTCCCTGAACTCATACTCCGGTTTCATTTCAAGGGCTTTAGTAGGACATTCCCTTGCGCAAATTCCGCAACCCTTGCAGTGATAGTAATCAACACCCACGACTTTTTCGTTCTCAACCACTATTGAAGAGTCCGGACAAAAAACCCAACACAGCATACAGTTAACGCACTTTTCTTCGTTAAAGACCGGTCTCCAGGCCCTCCACTCACCGGTGTTGTATTCAGCGCTTGAACCTGCTTCGGTAATAATTCCTCCCAGCGTCATTTCTTTCCATCCTTTCATTCTCCTCTCACCTCCTCGTAGCCCCTGTAAAGGGCTCTTATGTTAGCGTTCAGCATATCTTCGGAAATTTTAGAACCAAAAGTCTTCCTTATATCTTCTTCAACTGTTTTTATGTCCATCATTTTCAACACCTTAACGAGGGCACCGAGCATCGGTATGTTCACAAGAGGTCTTTTTAACTCCTCCATTGCTATTTTTGTAGCGTCAACGGTAAAAACTTTTACGTTTTTGCCTTTAAACTTCTCTTTTACCTTTTGTGGTTCCTCGGAAGTATTTACAATTACAGTTCCACCCTCTTTTATGCCCTCAAGAACATCTACAACTCCGAGGAGAGTGGGGTCAACAACAACGACTACGTCCGGACTTAACACCATACAATGAAGGTTAACCGGCGTTTCCGAAAGCCTGTTGTATGCTCTAATCGG
This sequence comes from uncultured bacterium, assembly GCA_964654625.1. Taxonomy (GTDB): domain Bacteria; phylum Aquificota; class Aquificia; order Desulfurobacteriales; family Desulfurobacteriaceae; genus CAZZKT01. Next base: position 1,037 of record CAZZKT010000052.1, on the reverse strand, counting down.
TGCTCCGGAACGTTCCGCTCCGTAGTCTGGATTGCTTTGGGCATACTTTCCTTCCCTTATGGCAGAACTGGCAAGGATTTTTGAAGCGGTAACCGCTCCTTGTCCTCCTCTTGCGTGCCACCTGATTTCTACCATTACTCTCCTCCCTTTCTGACTAATTTCCTTTCTTCAAAGGCTTTTCTGATTGTCAATTCATCAGCCATGTCAAGAGTTCCTCCGAAAGGAATACCGCAACTTATCCTGTAAATGTCAACGTTTAACTTTGAAAGAAGTTTTTCAAGATACTTTGCGGTAGCCTCCCCTTCCACGGTGGGATTAAGAGCGATTATAACAGTTTTTACTCCCTCTTTGATTCTGCTTAAAAGTTCTTTTATTCTCAAATCCTCCGGGGATATTCCTTCCAGAGGAGATATAACTCCTCCGAGAACATGATAAAGTCCCCTGTATCCCGTTTGTTTTTCAATTGCTACCGCGTCCCTTGCTTCTTCCACAACACAAACGGTAGTTTTATCTCTTTCGGGGTCCGAACAAACGCTACACAGTTCTTCAAAAGTCGGAAGACCGCACTTTTTGCACTTTCTCAAGAATTTTAATTTTCCGATTGCCTTAAGGACCAGTTCCCTTTCTTCCTTTGGAAGGGAAGATATGTGAAGAACAAGTCTTTCGGAAGCCCTTTCGCTTATCCCGGGAACCTTTGAAAAAATTCTGACAAGATACTCAAGGTGTTCTGGATAAATCAAAACAAGCCTCCCAAAGGACCTGCTATTTTTTCAAACGCAGATTCCGTTTCTTTTTTGATTGTCTTCACCGTTGAATTAACCGCAGAAAGGATGAGTTCTTCAAGGATTTCCTTGTTTTCCTTTTCAAGAAGTTCTTCCTTGATTTCTACCTTGACGAGTTCTCCGCTACCCTTCATCACGACCTTTACCGCTCCGCCCCCTGCAGAACCCGTGAATTCTTTTTCCTCAAGTTCCTTCTTTAGTTTCTTTGCGTTTGCTTGCAACTGTTGTGCCATCTTCATTAATTGTCCTAAATTC
>CAZZKT010000051.1:5372-8371 GCA_964654625.1 uncultured bacterium | reverse complement strand
GTTTTAGAACTTTCACTCCATAGAGTAAAATTTCGGTAGCGAAAAGCGCGAGGAGGAAGTTCATGAAAGAAAGAGTTTTAAAACTCAAGAAAGAAAAGAATGCAGTAATTCTTGCCCACTACTATACTCCTTTTGACGTTCAAGAAGTTGCGGACTTTGTCGGAGATTCCCTTGAACTTGCTAAAAAAGCAAAAGAGGTTGACTGTGAAATAATAGTTTTTTGCGGAGTTTACTTCATGGCCGAAACTGCCAAGATTTTGAACCCCGATAAAAAGGTTTTAATTCCCCACAGCAGGGCTGGATGTCTCCTTGCGGACATGATTACCCCCGAAGAACTGCGGGAGTTTAAAAAACAGCATCCAGAGTTTACCGTGGTTGCCTATGTCAACACTTCAGCAGACGTAAAGGCGGAAGCGGACATTTGTTGCACTTCCTCAAACGCCGTGAAGATTACAGAAAGCGTTGAGGGAGAGTTCGTTTTACTCGTTCCTGACCAAAACCTTGCGGACTTCGTTGCAAGTAAGGTTAAAAACAAGAAAGTTATCGGATGGAAGGGATACTGTCCGGTTCATCACAGGTTAAAAAAGGAAGAAGTTTTAAACCTGAAAGACAGAGAAGCGATTTTTGTCTGTCATCCAGAATGCAGAAGGGAAGTAAGAGAACTTGCGGATTTTGTCGGAAGCACATCACAAATTGTTAAATTTCTTACCACGGTTAAAAACAAAAAAGTTGTTCTTGGAACGGAAGAAGGAACTATTTTCCAAATAAAAAAACAGGCTCCTTCTTTAACCGTGATTCCGGCATACAAGTATTTTGTGTGCGAGCAAATGAAGATGATAACCCTTGAAAGGCTGTTAAAGAGCCTTGAACTTGAAAGATACGAAGTTGTTGTTGACGAAAAAATTTCAAAAAAAGCACTCGTTCCCATAGAAAAAATGTTTGAAGTGGGGTAGCAAATGCAGGTGAAAGGGTTTGTAATCAGACAAGACATGAGATTTGTCTGGTTTCCCGTCGGTTTGAACGTGATTTTGCTTGTTTCTTCAATCGTAGTTGGGGGAATTGTCGGCATTCTCGGAGTTGTGTTTTCCTTAATACTTTCTTGGATGATAATCAGGCAGTCAAAGTTCATGTTCATCAACAACAGAATGGAAGTGAGCAAAGACGGAGTTAAGATTTACAACTTCAGAGGCTCTTTAAACAAAAAAATTAACTGGAAGAATGTCGTTGGAGTCGCAATCGGAGAAAAGAAAACCTGGAAGATGTGGGTTTACAACTTTTACTTCCGAATGAAAGGGGAAGAAGACGTTTCTGCGGTTTTTGTAACGTTTTTTCCAGAACTCGGAGTGAGATTTAAGAACTTCGTAAGAATCTTTGTTAGACACAGAATTCCGGTTCAGGTGGTTAGGGAATGAGTTTGGAAAACAAGGAAGTTTCCACAAGGCTCGTTCTGAACTTCCCGAAGGAAACTTGGGACAAGCCGGTCATATATAAACTCGTAAAGGATTACGACCTGATAGTCAACATACTCCGGGCGCAAATCTTTCCGAGGATGGAAGGTTCTCTGGTTCTTGAACTTAAAGGAGAAAGTCAAAAGATTGCATCTGCGGTAAAGTTCTTAAGGAGCATTAACATAAAGGTCAAACCCCTTGAACTTGACATATTCAGGGAAGATGAAAAGTGCGTTCACTGCGGAGCATGCATAGCACCTTGCCCAACCGGTGCTTTTTACCTTGATAGGAAGACTTACAGGGTAGAGTTTGACAAAGAAAAGTGCGTTGGCTGTGGTCATTGCATTCCAGCCTGCCCTTTGAGAATCATATACTCTGCAGAGTTTTGAAACCCCTTGCTATTGCTGGTCTAAAAGTCAAACCCTCGGTATGGTAAAATGAAATTACGACTTTAGGGAGTTATGACACTGGAGGTTAACAGTGTTCAGAATTTTCAAAAGAATTAAGGAAGACATTGAAACAGTCTTTGAAAGAGACCCTGCTGCAAGAAGCGTTCTTGAAGTAATTTTGTGTTATCCCGGTCTTCACGCCGTATGGCTACATAGAATTGCCCACTGGTTTTGGAATCACAGACTAAAACTCCTCGCAAGAATTATTTCCCACTTTTCAAGATGGCTAACAGGCATAGAAATCCATCCCGGTGCAAAAATAGGAAGAAGATTCTTCATAGACCATGGCATGGGAGTTGTAATCGGCGAAACTGCAGAAATAGGAGACGACGTTACCATATATCACCAAGTAACACTTGGAGGAACAAGCACTAAAAAGGGGAAAAGGCATCCCACTATTGGAAACAACGTGGTAATTGGAGCCGGAGCGAAAATTTTAGGCCCTGTAAAGGTAGGAGATAACTGCAAAATAGGAGCAAATTCTGTAGTAATAAAGAACGTCCCTCCAAACTCCACAGTCGTAGGAATTCCAGGAAAGGTTGTAAAAAGGGAAGGAATTACTCCTACAAAGGTTGACCTTGAACACGGAAAACTACCCGACCCAGTTATGGAATCTCTCAAGCAGATACTTGAAATAGTTCATGACCTTGAATTGGAAGTAAAAACGATTAAAAAGAGGCTTGAAAAATGAAAAAGATTTTAATCTTGCTATTTTTTTCACTTTTATTGGTTAGTTTTAAGGAAGGAGAAAGGTTATTTACGATACAGGTCGCTTCTTGTCCCACAAAAACATCGGCTAAGAAACTCTTAAAAAAAGTCAAAAATTTTCCATACGCAAGAATTACTTACAGCGAAGAGGTTAAAAAATTCAGAATAAGAGTAGGTTTTTTTAAAACCTATCAAGAAGCAAAAAAGTTCTTGAGAGAAAGTGGACTTAAAAAATACTTTCCAGGAGCGTTTATAACTCTTACGACCTACGTAGTAGAGAAAACAACCTCTTCCAATAGACCCAAACCCGAGATGATTCAAGCAAAAAAACAAAAAGAACCAAAACAGAAAGAACCAGAAACTACCAACAAACAAACGACAAAGCCTCAACCTA
>CAZZKT010000051.1:0-5272 GCA_964654625.1 uncultured bacterium | reverse complement strand
TCAAACTTCTACGCCAAGCAAAACGAGCAATTCCACCAAACCAGAAAAGCCAGAAAAAAAAGAACCAGTAGTAAAAGTTGTTCCTCCTCTTCCGCCTATTGTTCAAAACGAAACGCTTCCTGTCATCAAAGAAAAACCTACTCCTTCTGATTCTGGCAGTTTGCCAATCTTTATTTTGGGTGGTCTTGGAATTGCCGGAGCTTTGCTTGGAACCCTTTTCTTCTTCTTAAGGAAAAAAACTCCGAGAACTTCTTCAGAAGAAAAGGACATTGAAAACTTTGTTGCAGAACTTGTTGAAAGAGAAGAACACTCAGCAATAGTTGAAAAATTGCTTCCTTATGTGTCCAAAAATCCTGAAGACACTTTCGTTAAGTTTGCAGTCGCTCAAAGTCTTGAGAAACTCGGAAGAAGACTTGAAGCAATTGAAATTTACCTTGAAATTGCAGAAATCTTAAGAAAAAAAGGATTAGAGGTGCTTGCAGACGAACTGGAAAAAAGGGCAGAAAGGTTATCAGAAAAAGCGTTTGAATAATAACACGGTTGGTTACCCTTTGCTATAATTGTCCTGGACAATTTAACAGTGTTTGCGGAGGTAGTCGGTGAGGGTTTTAAGGATTGTTTTATTACTCTTGTTTTTCTTTGCAAATGCGGTTGGAGGGGAAATAATTGAAAAAGTTGAAATAATCGGAAACGAGGTTGTGCCAAAGGAAACCATACTTTACTACATTTCCCAAAAACCCGGTAAAGAGTTTTCAAGAAAGGCTGTTGCAGAGGACATAAAAAGGCTTTTTAAACTCGGATACTTTGAAAACATATCCGTTGATGCAAAAAAAGGAAAAAAAGGAATCGTGTTAAGGTATTTTGTGAAGGAAAAGCCGATTATTGTTGACTTCGTATTTAGGGGAAACGACAGCATATCATCCAAAAAACTCAAAGAAGAACTCGGTCTTGTTGAAGAAACTGAGGAGGGAGAGGAAAAGAAAATCCAAAAACCTCTTGATTACAAGTTTCTTGATGAACTTGTTCAAAAAATAGAAGAAATTTATGCGAAGAAAGGCTTTACTCAAGCAGAAGTTACCTATTCAATTGACAGGATTTCTCCGACAAGGGCTGTTGTTACTTTCATAATTGATGAGGGTAAAAAGGCAAATGTTTGTAAGATAGAAATTAGAGGAAACAAAAAAGTATCAGACGGAGACATCAAGGACGTTCTTCTTACAAAAGAAAAGTCAATTCTTCACCTGAGGTTTGTTTCACCCCTTTCAAAGGAAAAGTTAAAAGAAGATGTAGAAAGGATAAAGCATCTTTACTATACGAAGGGCTTTCTTGATGTGGAAGTTGAAGAACCGAAAGTAGAGAAAATTAGTAAAGACTGCTACAAAGTGATTTACACGATAAAAGAAGAGGGAAGCCCTTACAAGTTTTCAAAAGTTATGTTTGAAGGGAATAAACTGTTTTCCGATAAAGAGTTAAGAAAACTTGCAAGAAAATTGAAAAAAGGAAGGAGATTTAATCAGGAAATTGTTGAAAAGGTTGCTCAAAAAATAGCAGATAAGTATAGCGAAATTGGAATTTTGTTTACGGATGTTGAACCAGAAATAAAAATCCACCACGAAACTCACACTGCGGATGTCGTGTTTCATATCTCCGAAGGAGAGAAAGCGTATGTAGGAAAAATAACAATTACCGGAAACGTAGCAACCAGAGACAGAACGATAAGAAGGGAACTTGACCTTTATGAAACCGGAGTTTTCAACACGGTTCGTTTAAAAAGGTCAATAAGAAGACTGTTCAACACGGGATACTTTGAGAGTGTTGATGTTAAACCGAAGATTAAAGGCAAAAAAGTGGACATAACCGTTGATGTGAAGGAAAGGCTTACCGGTATGTTTTCCGTCGGTGCCGGATATAGTTCTGTTTCAAAACTTGTTGCCATGGTCGGGGTTTCAAAAGGTAATCTTTTTGGAACGGGTGATTCCGGTTCTGTCTCTTTGCAGGCAGGTTCAAGGCTCTTTTACTTTGACATCGGATACAGCCACCGGTGGTGGCTTGGCAAACCTCAAACTTTATCTCTTGGCGTTTACAACAGGAGAATGGAATACTTCTCCTTCACCAGCAAGAAAATTGGATTTTCCTCAATGGTAACAAGAAGGATTTGGGAAGACTGGAAGGTGGGTGTTGGATACATGATTGAAAGGGACAAGATTAGCGACGTTAAAGAAACCGCTTCAGACCTTATTAAAGACCAAGAAGGAACAACAACGGTTGCAATGACTACCTTCTTCGTTTCAAAGGACTTGAGGGATAACAGGTTTTTACCGCACAGAGGAAAATTCTATAGGTTGACCACCCAAGTTGCTTCAGGAATGTTGGGAGGAGACGAGGACTTTTACAAACTCATAGGGGAGTATGCCCATTACTTCAACTTGAGTGAATTGCCCGTTGACTTTGAACTGCCGTTTATAGCCTCCGTAAGGGCAAGGGTTGGCTATGCGGAAAGTTTTGGTAGCACTTCCGAAGTTCCCATAGACTACCGCTTTTACGTTGGCGGAGACACCACTGTAAGAGGATTTCAATGGGGAGAAGCAGGTCCTAAGGATAAAAACGGAGACCCTGAAGGTGCTAACAGAGAACTAATTTTTAACTTTGAACTCGGATACGATGTTACAAAGTTCTTGAGACTTCTTACCTTCCTTGATGTTGGTGGGGGTTGGTGGGACACTTACAAAATCGGAGATATGAGAAAGGGTGCCGGAGTGGGTATAAGAGTTTTAACTCCAATTGGTCCTATAAGGCTTGACATCGGATGGAAACTTGACAGGAAAACCGGTGAAAGTTCTTCCGAATGGCACTTTGGTCTGGGAAGTTACTTCTAACTGCTTCGGAGTTAGAAGATGTTTATAAGCCTTGGAAAAAGAGAAGCGGACTCTTACCACAAGATTTTAAGAAAGTTTTTCCTTATGTTCTTTCTCCTTGTCGGCATAGTTTTGATATCAACAATTGGAATGATGCTTATAGAAAAATGGCCCTTTATGGATGCCTTGTGGCACACCGTAATAACGATTTCAACCGTAGGTTACGGAGAAGTAAGGCCTATGTCAACTTTGGGAAGAGTTTTTACGATGGGCGTTATCATAACGTCATTTGCTCTGTTTGCATACGGCGTTTCAGTGATAGTTTCAATGATTATGGAAGGAGAGTTAAAAAAAATCTTCATTGTGAAGAGGATGGAAAAAATGGCAAGGAAAATGAGAAATCACACGATTTTGTGCGGGGTTGGAAGAACCGGACAGTCAGCATTAAAAGAACTGTGGAGAGAAAAAGTTCCGGTAGTTGTTGTTGAAAAGGATGAAGGGAAAATTGAGGAAGTCAAACAAAACTTCCCAGGGATTGTTTACATCCACGGCGATGCCACGCAGGACGAGGTTCTGATAAAGGCCGGAGTGAAAACCGCAAACAATCTCATCGTTGCGACTGCTAACGATGCGGAGAATTTGTTCATTACTCTTTCTGCCAAGAACCTTAATCCGAGAATCAGGATAGTGGCAAGGGCTAACAGAGAAGAAAACGTGTTAAAGTTAAAAAGAGCGGGGGCTACCGAGGTTATCCTCCCGAACGTCATAGGCGGTTTGAGAATGGCTTCTCTTGCGGTAAGACCCAACGTAGTCAGCTTCCTTGACATAGTTACTCACCACGGAGAGATTGACTTGAGGTTAGAAGAAGTCGTTGTGCCGAAGGGTTCTTCTTTTCACGGGTTGTTGTTAAAAGACCTTGAAATTCCAAGAAAAACCGGTGTTATAGTCGTAGGAATAAAAAGAAAGGACGGTTCTTTCATACTGACTCCCACTTCAACCACAATGATTCTTGAAGGAGATACCCTTATCATCATAGGAACGAGGGAACAAGCGGAAAGTTTAAGAAAGATGGTTTCAGAATCAGGAGGATAGTGTGCTGATTTACTTCATCATTGCCATCGGAATCCTGATAATTGTTCACGAACTTGGACACTTTATTACTGCGAGGTTATTCGGAATCAAAGTTGAAGAATTTTCCGTCGGATTTGGCCCTCCTTTGCTTTCGTTTAACTGCTGTAAGACAACCGTTAGATTAAGGATTTTCCCCCTCGGTGGATTCGTTAAAATGGCGGGAGAAGACCCTTCAGAAATGACCTTTAAACCTTACGAGTTTTACTCAAAACCCCTTCTTCAAAGGTCTCTTGTTGTTCTTGCCGGTCCTCTTGCCAACTTGCTTCTTGCTATTGTTGTATTTTGTGCGGTTTTTGCTCTTGGAAAGACGACCTTTAAATATGTTAACGAACCGCCGATTATTGGCGTTTCAAAAGTAGAAGGGCTTAAACCCGGTGACAGAATTTTAGAAGTTAACCACAGAAAGGTTTCTACTTGGAGGGAGTTTGTAAGAGAAGTAGGAATTTCACCGAGGGATTCTGTTATTTTGACCGTTTTAAGGAACGGTAAGGTAGTAAACGTTCTTGTGAAGCCGAGAAAGTTTGGAGAAGCAAAAGTGTTGGATGTTATTCCAAGAATTGAGCCGGTAATCGGTAAGGTTTACAAGGGAATGCCGGCGGAAAAGAGCGGTTTGAAGCCGGGAGATAGGGTGCTTTCTGTGAACGGAAAGAAAATCTCTGATTGGCACGAGTTTACCGAAGAAATCAAAAAAAGCGGTGGTGAAATTTTAACGCTTGAAGTTTTGAGAAAAGGGAAAATTGTTTCCGTTAGGGTTAAACCGGTTTACAATCAAAAATTGAAAAAATATGTCATAGGGACTGCTCCGGAGATAATAAGGTATTCGTTAATCGGTGCTGTTAAAGAGGGATTTAGAGAATTTAAATCGTTAACTGTATTCTTTTTCAGGTTTTTAAAAGACCTTTTGACCGGAGAAGCCTCTTTTAAAAGCCTTGGCGGGCCGATAATGATTGCACAGGCTATTGAAAAAGCAGCTTCTACTGGAATATTAAACTACCTTTACCTTCTCGGTTTTATAAGTTTGCAACTTGGATACATTAATTTGCTTCCCCTTCCTGTTCTTGACGGAGGGCTTTTAGTTCTGTTTTTCGTTGAGGCTTTAAGGAAAAAGCAGTTTTCTCCGAAGACAAGAGAAGTTATTCAACAAGTTGGATTTGCAATTCTTGGTGTTTTAATGACTCTTGTTATTTACAACGACATATTGAGGCTTGTCAATAAAAAGTAAACACTTTGCTTGAGGAAAGAAATGGCGGTTAAAACTTTAGAGAAAACTCCTGTTCAGAAGAAAA
>CAZZKT010000050.1:0-8407 GCA_964654625.1 uncultured bacterium | reverse complement strand
ACAGTTCTACTCTGCTCGTTCTGCACCTTTCTGCTATTATTATGGACTTCAATTGCTCAAAGGCTTTTTGAATTTCGTCGTTAACGATTACGTAGTCGTAGAAGTTTATTTTTTTGACTTCTTCCCTTGCTGTTTTTAACCTTTTTTTGATTTCCTCTTGGTTTTCGGTTCCTCTGAGTTTTAACCTTCTTTCAAGTTCTTCCCAAGAAGGAGGAAGTATAAAAATCAAAACCGCATCCTTTATTTGATTCTTTATGTTAATGGCACCTTGCGTGTCAATGTCAAGGAGAACGTCTTTTCCTTCGCGGATGGCTTTTTCTATCTGGGAACGGCTTGTTCCGTAAAGGTGTCCGTGAACTTCTGCCCACTCTAAAAATTCTCCTCTTTCTATCATTTTCCTGAACTCTTCTTCACTGACAAAGAAGTAGTCCTTTCCGTTTATTTCTCCTTTTCTCGGTTTTCGGGTAGTGTAAGAAATTGAATACTGAATTCCGCAAACGGACTTCATCAACATACTGCAAAGGGTTGTTTTTCCCGTTCCTGAAGGAGCAGAGACCACAAAGAGAGTTCCTCTTCTTCTACTCAACATTTTGAGCCTGTTCCCTGATTTTTGATATTTCAAGTTTAATGGCAACTACTTCGTCCGAAACGTATGCGTCCTTTATTTTGCTGGAAATCGTGTTTATTTCCCTGTTCATCTCTTGGCACAGAAAGTCAATGCTTTTCCCGACGCTTTCTTTCCAGTTTAGAACTTCCTTTAACCTTTGAATGTGAATCTTTAACCTCTCTATTTCTTCACTAACGTCCTGCTTTTCTGCAAGGAAAACCGCTTCTGCTTCAAGTCTTTGCTGGTCAACTTGAAGGTCTTGCACCAATTCTTTTAACTTTCTTTTCAAATTTTCAAGAACCAATTGATTGATGTTTGAAACCTTTCCTTCAAGTTTTTCAACCCAGTTTTCTATCCTTTTGATTCTGCTGAGAATAAACTGCTTTATTCTTTCTCCTTCGTTTATTCTGTCTTCCAAGACTCCTTCAAAGGCTTTTGAAACTGCTTTCAAAGTGAGTTCCTTCAAGAGGTCTTTTGAAGGTTCTCCTATTTCCACAAGACCGGGAATGCCGAGAATCGTGCCGAAGGAAAGGGTTATTTCCGCTTGATGAACCAACTTTGCTTCCTTTAAAGGTCTTAAAAGTTTTCCGAGAACCTCGGTGTTCACGGAAACGGAAAACGCTTCTGGCTTGTGAATTACGTAATCAAGGTAAAGGTCTATCTCTCCTCTTTCAAAAAACTTTTTGGCAAGTTCGTTGAGTTCAACGGTCAAAAAGGCAAAGACTTTTGAACCGTGAACCTTCAATCTCAAAGACTTACCGTTTAAACTCCTTGCTTCCGCTCTGACTTCCATTATTTCGTTGTAAGCAGAACCCGAACCGTAGCCCGTCATTCCCTTCATTTTTCCAACCCGAGGAGTTTTTTGTTTACTTTAACCCTGACTTTTTGTGAAAGAACGAGTAAAAGTTCTTGTTCGTTCGTATCAGCTTTTACGCTGTTTAGCAAGTTTTTCACTTCTTTTAATCTTTTTTCGTCATAATTTTCTACTATCTGCGGAGTTAAAGGTTGGAAAATGCCGACTCCTTCTGACAAAGAAACCAAAAATTTTTCTTTTACCGGGAGGTTGAACAAGTTGTTGACTTCCGAAAAAGACACCGGCTTGAATTGGGAAACAAATTCTTCTTTGTCAATTAATTTCGTTTTTTTCTTTAAAGGTTCGTTGCTGTTTAGGAGTTTTTGAGCCTTTTCAAGAGCAAGAGAAAACGCTTTCTTTTTGGCGAGCATTTTTTCTATTTCTTTTTTAACCTTTTCAAACGGCTTGAATATTTTGTTCTTTGAAAGGAAAACGATGTAGAAATTCTTTTCGTCTTGCTTGAAGGCAAAGTTCTTGTCAATTTTCCCTTTGTATGGCTCCGGTGAATACTTTTCAAGTTCTTGTATGTTCCCGGATTTTGCAAGATTGTAAAGTTTTTTGGCAAGTTCCTTTGCGTCTTTTCTGCTTTTCGGAATTTTTATTACTTTGTATCCTTTTTCTTCCTTTTCAACGAACAACTCTTTGTTTTGTTCGTAGTAGTCTTTTACTTCTTTTTCCGAAACCTTGACCAAACTTTCAAAGTCTTTTGTTTTCAAAATGGTGTAAGCAAACTTCCTTTTGCCGTAAATTCTTTTGTAAAAGAGTTTAACTTCACTTTCCGGCGTAACGGTAGAACTTCTTACGAGATTCAGCAGTTTACCGATGAGAAGGTCTTCCCTTACCGCACTTTCAAACCTTTCCGGGGAAAGTCTGTTCATTGCAAGAATTTCCTTGTATCTTTGCAAACTAAAAGTTCCGTTTACCTGAAAAACTTTCATGTTTTTGATTTCTTCTGCAACCCGCCAATCACTTATGGTTATTCCTTCCCTTTTTGCGCACTCAACCAGCAACTTTCTTCTAATGAGATTCCTCAAAGCCATTTCTTTTATTGTTCTTTCGGGAAACGCTTTCTTGAAGTCCTCTCCCAGTTCCTGTCTTAAAGCGTTTGCTATGGAAGAAAACTCCCTTTGAAATTCAAACCAAGAGATGCTTTCACTTCCGACCCTTGCAACCTCTTGAGGAGATAGCCCCAGCACGCTTCCCCTTCCCCACACCAAAAATATCGTTCCGACAAAGGTAAAAGCAACAAGCCACAGAAATATGCTGAAAGTCCTGAGGTTTTTCCGCATCTTTTCAAGCATGCTCTCCCCTCCTATCTGAACATTGAAAAGAGTTTGAACCCGAGGATGAAAAATAAAACGCCGAGAACTTTTCTAACCCAAGCAGGATTCATGTGAACAAGAGAAACCCTTGCTCCGAGATACCCTGCAAACATTGCGGGTAGTCCGGTGTAGATTAAAAGTTTAGGGTCAACGAAACCGAGTTTCCAGTAAGCGAGAAAAGCGGTTAACGAGGATATCGCTACTGCAAAAGCAGTTGCGGAAACTACCTTTTTGGGTTCAACTCCAAGAAGCGTTAAAAGGGGAGACATTACGACTCCCCCTCCGACTCCGAGAAAGCCCGATATGAAACCCGCAACGACGCCGACCAACGGTGCAAACGCTTCTCCGTTAGAAATTAACTCGGTTTTGAACTTTAAAAGGGAGGAAAATCCCGCAAAGAACAGAAAGTAGGAAAGGGCAAGACCGACGACTTTCGTTGGAAGGAAGGTTGAAGAATACGCTCCGACGGGAGCAAAGAAAAAGCAGGGTATGGCAAGTTTGAGGGCAAGTTTGTAGTCAAGGTGCTTACCGCGAATGTTGTGTAGCGTTGCGGAAGATGTTGACATAAAACCTGCAAAAAGTCCTGTTGGTCTTGCACTTTCAAAAGGAACGTTGAGAAACAGAAGAATCGGAACGAGCGCAGCAGCAGAACCGAGACCCCCGAGAGAAAACAAAAACGATATGACAAAAACGGACACTGCAACTTCTACCGGATTTACTTGCACAACAGCCTCCTGAACTCCGCAAAGACCGGTTCAAAGGAACTTCCACCTTTTAATCCTCCTTGAGCCAAGTCCTTTCTTCCTCCTCCCCTACCTCCAACCTTTGAAGCGGACCGATTTAGAAGTTCAACAGCGTCAAATCTGTCGGTCAGGTTCTTTGAAATGGCAACGACAATACCGGCTTTTTCTCCTTTTGTTCCGATGAGCAAGACTGCACTGTTGTCACCGAGTTTGTTTCTCGCAGAATCCGCTACTTCAACCAGTTCTTTTCCAACAATTCCCTCAAGTTTTGCGGTCAAGACCTTTATTCCGTTTATGCTTTCCGCAGACCTTACAAGGGCATCAAGTTCTGAAGTTGCAAGTTTCTTCTGAAGTTTTTGAACTTCCTTTTGGGTTCTTTCAAGTTCTTCAACGATTTGTTCGGCCTTTTTCACCAATTGGCCTTCCTGAACCTGGAAGATTTCGGATAAACTTCTAAGGGTTTCTTCCTTTCCCCTCAAAAGTTCCAAAGATTTCTTTCCTACGACGGCTTCAATCCTTCTCGTTCCGGAAGCAACAGAACTTTCGGACACTATCTTGAAAAGCCCGATATCACCGCTTCTTGAAACGTGCGTTCCACCGCACAGTTCTTTGCTGACGTCTCCGATTTTAACGACCCTTACTACCTCTCCATACTTTTCGTCAAAAAGTGCAATCGCTCCTTCTTCAATCGCCTTCTCGTAGGAAGTTTCGTAAGTTTCCACGGGATAGTTGGCAAGTATCCACTCGTAAACGAGGTTTTCCACTTTTTCAAGTTCTTCCCTTGAAACTTGAGAAAAGTGCGTAAAGTCAAACCTTAAAAAGTCCGGCATTACAAGAGAACCGGCCTGCCTTACGTGGTCTCCGAGAACTTCTTTCAGGGCTTTGTGAAGCAGGTGGGTTGCGGAGTGAGCCCTTGCAATGCTTCTTCTCCTTTCCCCGTCAACAATGGCACGGACGGTGTCTCCTACCGTTATCCTTCCCTTTTTTACGATGCAGTGGTGAGAAATCAAAGAGCCCGTTAAGTTTTGCGTGTCATTCACTTCGCAAATTCCTTCACTTCCCACTATTCTTCCGGTGTCTCCTACCTGACCTCCCTTTTCTGCGTAAAACGGAGTTTTGTCAAGTATCAAAAGCACTTTCTCGCCTTCTGTAGCCCTTGAAACCAACTTACCGTCCTTTACTATACCGACAACCTTTGCGTTCGTTTCAAGTTCCGAATATCCGACAAACTTTGATGGACATTCTTTTTCAAGTTCTGCAATCTCATCGGATACGGAAACCATTCCTTTCCCCTTCCAAGAAAGTCTTCCCCTTTTTCTTTGCTCTTCAAGAAGTTTGTTGAAAGAATCAAGGTCAACCTTCATGTTTTCGTCGTTGGCAGTTTCAAGAATAAAGTCCACGGGAAAGCCGTAAGTATCGTAAAGTTTGAACACTTCTTCTCCGGGAATTAAGTCTTTTCCCGAACTTTTCAGCCTTTCAACGATTTCCTGAAGGACGAACATTCCCTTTTCAAGGGTTTTTTGGAATCTTTCTTCCTCTGCCTTCACAACTTTTACAACAAAGTCTTTGGAATCTTCAAGTTCGGGATATGCGAATTTCATAATCTTCACAACTTCTTCAACGCCTTCAAAAAGGAAGGGTCTTTTTATTCCGAGAAGCCTTCCGTGCCTGCTTGCCCTTCTTATTATCCTTCGCAGAACGTAACCCCTTCCTTCGTTGGAAGGAAGAACGCCGTCGCTTATGAGAAACACCATTGCCCTCAAGTGGTCCGCAATGACTCTCAAGGAGGTGTCAACCTTTGGGTCTTTGCGGTAGGGCTTTCCGCTTACTTTTGCGCCGAATTCAACGAGCGGATACAGCAAGTCAGTTTCGTAGTTTGAGGGAACGCCCTGAACAACGGAGGCTATTCTCTCAAGTCCCATTCCGGTATCAATTGAAGGTTTTGAAAGTTTTTCAAGGGTGCCGTCTTCCTTTCTTTCAAACTGCATAAAAACGAGGTTCCAGATTTCAAGGTATCTGTCACAATCGCACTTTCCGATTCCGCAGTTTTCTCCGCAGGCAAATTCTTCTCCCCTGTCGTAGTAAATTTCACTGCAAGGACCGCAGGGACCCACGTCTCCCATTGCCCAGAAGTTGTCCTTTTCATCAAGAAGGAAAATCCTGTCTTCGGGAATGCGGATATAATCCCTCCAGATTTTGAACGCTTCTTCATCTTCTCTGAAGACCGAAACATAAAGCCTTTCTTTCGGTAGTTTTAAAACTTCCGTAACGAACTCCCAAGCATATTCAATTGCTTCCTTCTTGAAGTAGTCTCCGAAAGAAAAGTTTCCGAGCATTTCAAAAAACGTGTGGTGTCTTCCCGTTTTTCCAACGTTTTCAAGGTCGTTGTGCTTTCCTCCGGCCCTCATGCACTTTTGACAGGAAACCGCCCTTTTGAAGGGAGGTTTTTCAAGACCGAGGAAGTAATCCTTGAACTGAACCATTCCCGCGTTCGTAAAAAGGAGTGTTGGGTCTTTTGCAGGAATGAGAGAAGAACTGGGAACGCGCTTGTGTCCTTTTTTCTCAAAGAACTGGAGAAAAATTTCCCTTAACTCGTTTCCAGACAAGTAATTTCCCTTACCCACTTGAGAAAATACCCTCCATCTTGAGTTTAAGGTCGTCGGGCTTTGAAGCGTGCTTGAGGGCTTCTTCCTTCGTAATCAGCCCTCTTTCCCAAAGGTCGTAAAGTGATTGGTCAAAGGTTTGAGAACCGTAAACTTCTTTTCCTTTTTCAATATATTCGGGTATCTCGTCGGTCAAGGAAGGGTCAATAATCCTTTCTTTTATGGCATCTGTGACAATCATTACTTCAACTGCGGGAACTCTACCCTTTCCGTCCGCTCTTGGAATCAACCTTTGAGAAATGGTCGCTTTTAAAACGGAAGCCAGTTGATACCTTATTGCTTGTTGGTGATGGGGCGGGAAAAACGAAATGATTCTGTTTACGGTTTCTTTTGCATCAAGGGTGTGAAGGGTTGAGAAAACCATGTGTCCCGTCTCTGCAGCGTCAAGGGCGGTTCTGACCGTTTCGGGGTCTCTCATTTCTCCGACGAGAATCACGTCGGGGTCTTCCCTGAGAGCATACTTTAGGGCGGTGAAAAAGTCTTCTGCGTCTTCACCGATTTGCCTTTGGTAAAAGACGCAGTTTTTGTCCTCGTGGATGTATTCAATGGGGTCTTCAATGGTGATGACAACTCTTGAGTCTTTTTCGTTAAGTTCTTCAAGCATTGCGGAAAGTGTTGTTGACTTTCCGGAACCGGTCGTTCCGGTTACGAGAACGAGTCCCCTTCTGTAAAGTGCTATTTTCTTTAACACCGAAGGTAAGTTCAGTTCGTCTATCCGGGGAACTCTTTCGGGAATCACTCTCATCACAATCGCGAAACTTCCCATTTGCCTGAATATGTTAACCCTGAACCTTCCAACTCCTTCAAGACCGTATCCGATGTCAATGTTTTTTAATTCGTGAATTAGTTTTCTCTTGCTTTCCGGCAGTAAAAGTCTGACAAATCCTTCAATGTCTTCGTTTGAAAGTTCGTAGTCCAACTTGTGAAGTTT
This sequence comes from uncultured bacterium, assembly GCA_964654625.1. Lineage (GTDB taxonomy): Bacteria > Aquificota > Aquificia > Desulfurobacteriales > Desulfurobacteriaceae > CAZZKT01. Next base: position 1,288 of record CAZZKT010000050.1, on the reverse strand, counting down.
CCCGTGGATTCTGAGTATCGGAGGAGAACCGCTTTTAAGGTGAATGTCAGAAGCCCCGAGAGAAACCGCTTCCTTTAAGATTGATTCAAACCGCTTCTTTAGCACTCAAAGCCTCCAGGATTTTTGCTTCTATTTCTTGAGCCACCTGCGGGTTTTCTTTCAGGAACTTTCTTGCGTTGTCCTTGCCCTGTCCGAGTCTTAAGTTCCCGTAAGAATACCACGTTCCGCTCTTTTTAACCACTCCCAACTGTTCTCCGAGATTGATGAGTTCTGCTTCCTTTGAAATGCCTTCTCCGTAATAGATTTCAACGACCGCTTCCCTGAAAGGAGGTGCGAGTTTGTTTTTCACGATTCTTATCTTTGCGGAATGTCCGATTTTTTCGTCTCCCTTCCTGATAGCACCGGCATTCCTTACTTCCATTCTCAAAGAAGCGTAAAACTTTAAAGCCCTTCCTCCCGTTGTAGTTTCCTGCTGGTTTCCTCCGCCGTAATTCTGATAACCCATAGGGATTCTTTCTCTTACCTGGTTTATGAAAATCAAAGCGCAGTTGGTTTTGTTTATTGCTCCGGTTAATTTTCTCAAAGCCTGCGACATCAACCTTGCCTGAAGTCCCACGTGAGATTCTCCCATTTCTCCTCTTATTTCCGCTTCGGGAACGAGCGCTGCAACGGAATCAACAACAATTACGTCAACCGCTCCGCTTCTGACGAGCGTTTCCGCTATTTCAAGAGCCTGTTCTCCGCTGTCCGGTTGAGAAATCAAAAGTTCGTCAAGGTTGATACCGAGTTTTTCCGCATAAACGGGGTCAAGGGCGTGTTCTGCGTCAATAAAAGCAGCAACTCCTCCCTGTTTTTGAGCGTTTGCGATTATGTGAAGGGCAAGAGTTGTCTTTCCGGAGGATTCGTGCCCGTAGATTTCCGTAATCCTTCCGCGGGGAACTCCTCCTATGCCGGTAGCCCTGTCAATTGCTATGGAACCGGTGCTGATAGCAGGAACCCTCTCTATGGGTTTTTCCTTGAGGGTCATTATTGACCCTTCTCCGTATTCCTTTCTAATCTTCTTTAAGGCTTCTTCAAGGGCTTTCCTTTTGGCTTCTTTTTCAGCGTCTTTTTTTCCAGTCATTACTTCCTCTCCCGAAGGGTTATAAGTTCAGGTTAATATTATCTGGACACCCCGAAGATTTCAACCGTTTGTTAAAATTCCCCCCTTGCATAGGTATGCACATCCTCCCCACTTCTACTCAAGAAAAAAGGCTGTCCACCTGGTAGCCAGAATACTCAAAGTGCT